>NZ_JBHVEU010000671.1:0-3169 GCF_042802075.1 Kitasatospora sp. NPDC057518 | reverse complement strand
CATGTCCCGGTACCGGCGGCTCCACCGCGACTACGAGGAACTGCCGGACCGGTCGCGCTCAATGATCCACTGGGCCATGGTCAACTCCATGACCACCCGCCTGACCGCCAGCCCCGACAAAGTCGGGCAATACCTCCGCCCGAAACCGCCTGCGGCGGCCTAAATCAGTATCGAACGCCCTCTCAGAGGTCGGCGGGCGTCGTACTCGGACAGGCCGTCGAGTTTCCAGAGCAGTGCCTCGCGGTCCCGCCGCAGTCGCCCGTGCAGGTTGTCCTTCGCGAATTCATCGATCATGCGCCATGAGGCTGCCATGGACTGCTCGTGGTCTCAAGATCCCGTACGCCCGGAAGCGCCGAGGCCTGGCCCTGGCCGCGGCCCTGACCTGCTGCAAGAAGCCCGCGCGACGTGCCACCTGAGACAATGTCCGTACACCCGGGACGGTCGCCGAACAGGCGGTGCGGAACGGCCGAGCTCGTCACCGTCATCGGCAGGCTCTCGGTCGACGACTCGGTCATCAACTACAGCGACACCTTCGTACTGGCGTACGTCGGAAAGGGTCTCGCCATCACCCAGCACATCTTCCGTACCGTCATGGCCTGAGACGACGGACGACGAGCCGGCGGGGCCCGGCCCGCCCCGGCTACCCCCCGCTGACGTACACCGTCGGCGGGAGCGACCTGCTGTCGCCCGTCTGACCCTGAGGGGAGCATCGGTGGGCGGGGGCGGAAACCGGGCACCGGCGTGGCGATGAGTTTTCCGGCCCCGGAAGGTCTACATCTCGACCGGGACGACCACCTCACCCCCCACCGGGAGCACAGACATGGGCTTCATCCAGATCGAACTGTTCGCGACCCTCGACCTCGTCGGGCAGGCGCCCGGCGGACCCGACGAGGACCCGGAGGGGTTCCCGTTCGGCGGCTGGCAGGCACCTCTGTTGAACGAGGTCACCGGCGCGCAGATCCTCGCCGCGTACGAGGGCACGGACGCCCTCCTGCTCGGCCGGCGGACGTACGACCTCTTCGCCTCCTACTGGCCGCAGCAGAAGGAGGGCGAGATCGCCGAACTCTTCAACCGCGTCCCGAAGTACGTGGCCTCCCGGGGCACCCCCGACCTCCCGTGGGCCGGATCCACGCTGCTCGGCCCGGACCTGGCCGGCGCGGTGCGCGCAGTCCGCGACCGGCACCGGAACGTGAAGGTCGTCGGGAGCCTGAACCTGGTGCAGACCCTCCTGCGCGAGAAGCTCTTCGACCGGCTCGACCTGTGGGTGCACCCCATCGTGCTCGGCGTCGGGAAGAAGGTCTTCGACGACGGCGCGGTGCCCACCAACCTCACGCTCCTCGAACCGCCGGTGGCGGGTGCGCAGGGCACTGTGTACCTGCGCTACGGGCTCGCCGAGGGCACGCCGAGGACCGGCGACATGAGCCTGCCCGACCGGGGCCTCGGGCACGACGACGACGCCCGGTGACCCGGGATGGCCACCGTCTCCGTCAACGGGACCGCCCTGGGCGTCGAGTCGTTCGGTGACGTCGACGCGCCGCTCGTCCTGCTCGCGGGCGGGCCGACGATGCTCTCCTGGCCTGACGCGCTCTGCGAACGCCTCGCCGCCGGCGGGCGCCGCGCCGTGCGCTACGACCTGCGCGACAGCGGGGAGTCGACGACGACGGACCCGCGGGCACCCGGCTACACCCTGCGCGACCTCGCCGCCGACGCGGCGGCCCTCGCCCACGCGCTCGGCGGGGCGCCCGCGCACCTCGCCGGGACCGGCGTCGGCGGGATGGTCGCCCAGGTGGCCGCGCTCGACCACCCGGGCGCGTTCTCCGCGCTCACCCTGGTCAACACCCGCGCCGTCGCCCCCGGCCCGCCCGACGACGACCTCCCCGACCACGACCGGGCGACGATGAGCCGTCTGTTCGCCCGCCCGGCGCCCGACTGGAGCGACCGTACGGCGGTCGCGGAGTTCGCCGCCACCGGCGCGGAGTTCCTCGGCGACGACCCCGCTGCCGCACGCGCCGTCGCCGCGCGTATCTGGGACCGCACGCCCGGCACCGCGCCCCCGGTCCAGACGGCCAACCACCTGGGCACCGTGTTCGCCGGGCTGGACTGCACACCCCGCTGGCGCGAGCGCCTGCCCGGGATCGGGGTACCCACCCTCGTCGTCCACGGCCGCCGCAACCGGTTCTTCCCCGTCGGCAACGGCGAGGCGATCGCGCGCGCCATCCCCGGGGCACGGCTGCTCGTCCTCGACGGGGGCGCCACCGCGATCCCCGACGCGGCGGTCGGCGCGGTCGCCGAGGCGATGCTCGCGCTCGGTAGCGGATAGCGGGTAGCGGACGGCGGTTGGTGGGCGGTGCACCCGCGGAGCGGCTGCGCCAGGCGCGGGAGGGGAACGGCGGGCCGATCGGCCGAGGCGGGCCGGAGGATCCGTACGGGCGCGCGTGGACGGCGGACGCCGGAGCGATCATCCCGGGCGGAAGGGCGGGATGACGGCCCGTCGGGGGTGCTAGAACCGTCGACGGCTGTGAACGCCCACCGGCGAACGCCGCCCTCCGTACCGTGCAACTCCTCGACGAGGGAGAAGACATGTCCGTCGCACGAACCGTACGTACCGCACGCACCGCGCTGCTCGCCGCCTTCGCCGCGCTCACCCTGCTGCTCAGCGGGGCCGTCACCGCGGCACCGGCCACCGCCGCCACCACGGGGCTCGACGACACCTGGGCCTGCTCCGTCCCCTCCGGCTACGTCTACGAGGGGGTCGTCTTCAGCCGGACGTGTAGCGGCGGCGGCAGCTGGAACTCGCCGCAGTACCACCTGCGCACGCCCGTCGACGGCCTCACCGCCTGCTCGACCGCCCCGGGCTTCACCTACGACGCCGCCGGCTCGTCCACCACGTGCAGCCTGACCCAGGGCGTCCCGTCCACCACCTTCCACCTGCGCGTCCCGGTCAGCGGCATGTGGGCGTGCAGCGTCCCGAGCGGCTTCACCTACAGCGCCACCACGTCGAGCCTGGACTGCGCCACCGTCCGCAACGTGCCGACCACCAAGTTCCTCCTGGCCCGCTGACCCCAGGCCCGCCGACCGGCTGACCGGCTGACCCGCTGACCCGGACCGCCCGTGGGTGGCGGTCCGTGCCGCACGTGCAAGAGGTGATCCGGTCGGCGAGGACGTGCTC
>NZ_JBHVEU010000670.1:0-3178 GCF_042802075.1 Kitasatospora sp. NPDC057518 | reverse complement strand
GCGCTCTCGTTCACCGCGGAGCTGCCCGGCATCGAAGTGGCCGCGGTGAACGGCGAGCACCACCACGTCCTCGCGGGGCCGCGGGCCGAGGTGGTGCCCCGGAACGACGGAACGACAACCCCGCGGAGGCCGTCCGTGGCTGACCTCGACCACCGGGCCGCGCCCCCCGGGCCGACGGCGCCGAACCCCGTGCCGGCGGACCCGCACCTCACGCCGGCGGACCCGTACCGCTGGCTGGAGGAGGCGGACACCCCGCGCGCCCGGGCCTGGCTCGCCGAGCAGCGGCGCCTGCTGGCCGCCCGCCCGCAGCGCTCCGACGAGCCCGCCTGGGCCGCCCTGCTCGACCGGGTGGAACGGGAGGCGCCCGACCGGACGCCCACCCCGCCCGCCGAGGCCGGCGGCCTGCTCTTCCGCCACGAACGCGGCCCGGACGGCGACGTCCTGACCGTCCGGCACCCCGACGGCACCCGTCGGACGCCCACCGAGGGCGTCATCGGCCCCGGCGACCGGATCGCCGGCTGGCAGCCCGAGCCGCACGGCCGGTTCATCGCCGTCCAACTGCACCGGGACGGAGCCGAGAACGGCGGCCTGCACCTGCTCCCCACCCGCCCGGGCGACCGGCCCCACCACCTGCCCGACGCGGCCCCGTACGCCACCCTCGCCTTCACCGGCGAGGCGCTGGTGTACACCGCCGGCACCCGCACCGAGCACACCCTGGCGGCCCGCCACCCGGACGGCGGCCCGGCCCGCCGGCTCGCCCTGCCGGTGCCCGGCCCGGTCCGGCTCACCCTCCACGGCGGTCCCGGCGGGAACCTACTGCTGCGCACCCGCCCGCAGCCGTCCGGCCCGGCGCGCTGGTGGGCCACCCGGTGGACCGGCCGGGCGGTGCCCGACTGGCAGCCGCTCGACCTCGACGGGCGACGGGTCACCGCCCTGGACCTGAACGAGACGGTCTGCTTCCTCGCCGCCGACGAGCTGCTCGCGCTGGACCTGGACGAGCTGGCCCGGGGCGCCACTGGGCGGCCCGCCGTGGTCGCGCCGCTCGCCGTAGGTGAACCGCCCGCCGCCGGTGAAGTACAGGCGGGCCCGGTCACCGCCCTGCGGGTGCTCGGCCCCGGCCGGAGGCCCGGCCTGGCGCTGCTCCGCCGGCTGGGGACCACCCACCGGCTCGACCTGCACCGGCCGGGCGGGGCGCCGGGCGGTATACCGGGTGGGGAACCCGGCGGGGCGCCGGTTGAGGCACCTGGCGACGGCGCCACCGCACTGCACTGGCCCGCCCGGCTGCGCCTCGGCGCCACCCCGTACGACCGGCACGGGCGGGTCGGCGGGTCGGTCTGGCTGCTCGCCGACGACCCCCGGTACGGCACCTGGACCAGGAGCCTGGACGGCTCCGGCCCGGTCGAACCCCCCGAGCGCCGCGCCGCGCTGCGCACCCTCACCGCCGTCGGCCGGGACGGCGCGCCCGTCCCGGTGACGGTCTGCGACCCCGGGCCGCGGGACCGCGGCCGCCCCGCGCCCACCCTGCTCACCGTCTACGGGGGCTTCGGCCTCCCGCTGGAACCCTCCTGGGACCCGGCCATGGAGGCCTGGCTGCGGGCCGGCGGCCGGATCGCCTGGGTGCACGCGCGCGGCGGCGGCGAGCTCGGCCCCGCCTGGGCGGCCGCCGGCCGGGGCCCCGGCAAGAGCGCCACCGTGGACGACTTCCGGGCCGCCGCCGCGATGCTGGTCGAACGCGGCGAGGCCCCGGCCGGCGGGCTGGGCGCACTGGCCGCCAGCAACGGGGCGCTGGTGGTCGCCGCCGCGCTCACCCGGGAGCCCGGTCTGCTGTCCGCCGCGGTGTGCGTGGCCCCGCTCACCGACCTGGCCCGCTACCAGGTCGGCGGCCTCGGCCGGCTCTGGGCGGAGGAGTACGGCGATCCGGCCGACCCGCGGGCGCTGCGGGCGCTGCTCGACTACTCCCCGTACCACCGGGTGGTGCCCGGGACGGCCTACCCGGCGGTGCTGCTCGCCACCGGGGCGAACGACGCACGGGTGCCGCCCTGGCACGCCTGGAAGCTCTGCGCGGCGCTCGGACAGGCCTCCACCGGGGCGGTGCCGGTCCTGCTCGACCACCACGACAGCGGCGGCCACCAGGGCCGTCCGGCCGCGGCCGGACGGGAGCTCGCGGTCCGCTCCCTCGCCCTGCTGGCCGCCGGCACCGGCCTGCTGCCACCCGCCGACCTGCCCGCCGGTCCGCCCGGCCCCCGGCCCAGACCGCAGTCCTGACCTCAGCCCGTGTCCAACCGAGGAGAGCACCACCGATGACCGAGCCCCAGTCCCTCGCGGGAGGCCCGTCCCGTCCCGGAGGCCCCCGGGCCGCCGCGAACCACGCCCCGGCCGCCGCGTCGGCCGTCGACCTGACCAAGGTGCACGGGTCGGGCGACGCCCGGGTGGTGGCGCTGGAGCGGGTCTCGGTGTCCTTCCGGGAGGGGGAGTTCGCGGCGATCATGGGCCCGTCCGGCTCCGGCAAGTCCACCCTGCTCCAGTGCCTCGCCGGACTGGAGTCCTGCACCTCGGGCGCCGCCCGGATCGGCGACACGGACCTCACCCGGCTGAGCGACGGCCAGCTGACCAGGCTCCGCCGCGACCACGTGGGCTTCGTCTTCCAGGCCTTCCACCTGATCCCCACCCTGACGGTGTCGGAGAACATCGCCCTGCCGCTGACGCTGGCCGGCCGCACCCCCGACCGGCAGTGGCTGGACACCCTGGTGGAGGCGGCCGGCCTCGGCGCCCGGCTCGGCCACCGCCCGGCCCAGCTCTCCGGCGGCCAGCAGCAGCGCGTCGCCTGCGTCCGGGCGCTGGCCGGCCGGCCCCGGATCGTCTTCGCCGACGAACCGACCGGCAACCTGGACTCCCGTTCCGCCGCCGAGATCCTCGCGCTGCTGCGCCGGTGCGTCCGGGAACTCGGCCAGACCGTCGTGATGGTCACCCACGACCCGGTGGCGGCCTCGTACGCCGACCGCGTCGTCTTCCTTGCCGACGGCCGCATCGTCGACGAACTCCTCGGCCCGACCCCCGACCAGGTGCTCGGGCGGATGCGCACCTTCGACGCCAACCTCGGCATCAGCTACTGGTCCGGACCGGCCTGACCTGCCGCGCGCCGACCGCCGGATGCGCGAGGATGGGGGGCATGCCGAAC
>NZ_JBHVEU010000669.1:1741-3178 GCF_042802075.1 Kitasatospora sp. NPDC057518 | reverse complement strand
GCGGGTCGTTGTTTCAGAACAACACAGTGGACGCGAGCAACTGAGGACAAGCCCTCGGCCTATTAGTACCGGTCAACTCCACCCCTCACAGGGCTTCCATATCCGGCCTATCAACCCAGTCGTCTACTGGGAGCCTTACCCTCTCAAGGAGGTGGGAGTGCTCATCTCGAAGCAGGCTTCCCGCTTAGATGCTTTCAGCGGTTATCCCTCCCGAACGTAGCCAACCAGCCATGCCCTTGGCAGGACAACTGGCACACCAGAGGTTCGTCCGTCCCGGTCCTCTCGTACTAGGGACAGCCCTTCTCAACACTCCTACGCGCACAGCGGATAGGGACCGAACTGTCTCACGACGTTCTAAACCCAGCTCGCGTACCGCTTTAATGGGCGAACAGCCCAACCCTTGGGACCTACTCCAGCCCCAGGATGCGACGAGCCGACATCGAGGTGCCAAACCATCCCGTCGATATGGACTCTTGGGGAAGATCAGCCTGTTATCCCCGGGGTACCTTTTATCCGTTGAGCGACGGCGCTTCCACAAGCCACCGCCGGATCACTAGTCCCTACTTTCGTACCTGCTCGACCCGTCAGTCTCACAGTCAAGCTCCCTTGTGCACTTACACTCAACACCTGATTGCCAACCAGGCTGAGGGAACCTTTGGGCGCCTCCGTTACCCTTTAGGAGGCAACCGCCCCAGTTAAACTACCCACCAGACACTGTCCCTGATCCGGATCACGGACCCAGGTTAGACATCCAGCACGACCAGAGTGGTATTTCAACGACGACTCCACAACAACTGGCGTTGCTGCTTCAAAGTCTCCCACCTATCCTACACAAGCCGAACCGAACACCAATATCAAGCTATAGTAAAGGTCCCGGGGTCTTTCCGTCCTGCTGCGCGAAACGAGCATCTTTACTCGTAATGCAATTTCACCGGGCCTATGGTTGAGACAGTCGAGAAGTCGTTACGCCATTCGTGCAGGTCGGAACTTACCCGACAAGGAATTTCGCTACCTTAGGATGGTTATAGTTACCACCGCCGTTTACTGGCGCTTAAGTTCTCAGCTTCGCCTGGACGAATCCAAGCTAACCGGTCCCCTTAACGTTCCAGCACCGGGCAGGCGTCAGTCCGTATACATCGCCTTACGGCTTCGCACGGACCTGTGTTTTTAGTAAACAGTCGCTTCTCGCTGGTCTCTGCGGCCACCCCCAGCTCGGAGTGCAAGACTCGTCACCAGGAATGGCCCCCCTTCTCCCGAAGTTACGGGGGCATTTTGCCGAGTTCCTTAACCATAGTTCACCCGAACGCCTCGGTATTCTCTACCTGACCACCTGAGTCGGTTTGGGGTACGGGCCGCCATGAAACTCGCTAGAGGCTTTTCTCGACAGCATAGGATCATCCACTTCACCACAATCGGCTCGGCATCAGGTCTCAGACC
>NZ_JBHVEU010000669.1:0-1646 GCF_042802075.1 Kitasatospora sp. NPDC057518 | reverse complement strand
TTGTCCGAAGACTCCGGGCCGGCTTCACGGCCTTAGCATCACCTGGTTCGACGTTGGCGCTTCAAAGCGGGTACGGGAATATCAACCCGTTGTCCATCGACTACGCCTGTCGGCCTCGCCTTAGGTCCCGACTTACCCTGGGCAGATCAGCTTGACCCAGGAACCCTTGGTCAATCGGCGCAAGAGTTTCTCACTCTTGTATCGCTACTCATGCCTGCATTCTCACTCGTATACCGTCCACGACTGGTTTCCACCGCCGCTTCACCCGGCACACGACGCTCCCCTACCCATCACAGCAGGCGTTGGCCCTATATGCTGCAATGACACGACTTCGGTGATGTGCTTGAGCCCCGCTACATTGTCGGCGCGGAATCACTTGACCAGTGAGCTATTACGCACTCTTTCAAGGGTGGCTGCTTCTAAGCCAACCTCCTGGTTGTCTCTGCGACTCCACATCCTTTCCCACTTAGCACACGCTTAGGGACCTTAGTCGGTGTTCTGGGCTGTTTCCCTCTCGACCATGGAGCTTATCCCCCACAGTCTCACTGCCACGCTCTCACTTACCGGCATTCGGAGTTTGGCTAAGGTCAGTAACCCGGTAAGGCCCATCGCCTATCCAGTGCTCTACCTCCGGCAAGAAACACGTGACGCTGCACCTAAATGCATTTCGGGGAGAACCAGCTATCACGGAGTTTGATTGGCCTTTCACCCCTAACCACAGGTCATCCCCCAGGTTTTCAACCCTGGTGGGTTCGGTCCTCCACACGGTCTTACCCGCGCTTCAACCTGCCCATGGCTAGATCACTCCGCTTCGGGTCTTGGGCATGCAACTCAGACGCCCTATTCGGACTCGCTTTCGCTACGGCTACCCCACACGGGTTAACCTCGCTACACACCGCAAACTCGCAGGCTCATTCTTCAAAAGGCACGCAGTCACGGCCCACCAGCAAGCTGGTGAACGACGCTCCCACGGCTTGTAGGCACACGGTTTCAGGTACTATTTCACTCCGCTCCCGCGGTACTTTTCACCATTCCCTCACGGTACTATCCGCTATCGGTCACTAGGGAATATTTAGGCTTAGCGGGTGGTCCCGCCAGATTCACACGGGATTTCTCGGGCCCCGTGCTACTTGGGAGATGAGCAAGCAAGCCGCACAGATTTCGTCTACGGGGGTCTTACCCTCTACGCCGGACCTTTCGCATGTCCTTCGACTACCTGTACGGTTTCTGACTCGCCCAGCCGCCGGCAGACGACTGAAGCTCATTCCCACAACCCCGCATTGGCAACCCCTGCCGGGTCTCACACCAATACGGTTTAGCCTCATCCAGTTTCGCTCGCCACTACTCCCGGAATCACGGTTGTTTTCTCTTCCTGCGGGTACTGAGATGTTTCACTTCCCCGCGTTCCCTCCACATACCCTATGTGTTCAGGTATGGGTGACAGCCCATGACGACTGCCGGGTTTCCCCATTCGGAAACCCCCGGATCAAAGCCTGGTTGACGGCTCCCCGGGGACTATCGTGGCCTCCCACGTCCTTCATCGGTTCCTAGTGCCAAGGCATCCACCGTGCGCCCTTAAAAACTTGGCCACAGATGCTCGCGTCCACTGTGCAGTTCTCAAACAACGACCAGTCACACACCCTCGA
>NZ_JBHVEU010000668.1:0-3197 GCF_042802075.1 Kitasatospora sp. NPDC057518 | reverse complement strand
ACGTTTCGGGGTGCGGCCACCGCCGCCGCGCCCGATGCCACGGCGGTGAGGCCGGTGGCGGCCAGCAGGGCCACCAGGGCGCCAGCCATCGAACGTATGATCCGATTAGTCATCGTGCTCCTCAAAGCGGTTCCGGAGCAGCGCGGACCCCGCCGATCTGACCAATTTCTCATGGTCTGACCAGCTGGTTTTCCCATCCGCGCCTAGTATGCTCCACTGAAGTTCTACAGCGGTGTAAAAGTTTAGCGACGGGCCCTGCCCGGATCGGCTCCGGCCCCCGGCCACGCGAACCCGCCGCTTCGACGGGGGGCGCGTGGCAACTGTGGAGGATGACGACGTGTCTGGCCGCAAGGGTTCCCCCGGAGCCGAGAATTCGCCGCACCGGGCGGGCGGGCGCCGGAGCACCGGCCGGAGGGCCGACCGGACCGGAACCGGTCAGAACCCGGACAGCTCGGACATAGCGGAGGGCCCGGCGGAGGGCCGCGCGGCGGGCCTGGCGGATGGCCGGGCGGCGGGCCGGGCGAAGAAGAAGCCCAAGCGCAGCACCAAGGAGAAGGTGCTCTGGGCGACCGCCGGCTGCACCGCCCTCGCCGTCCTCGGCGGCGCCGCCCTCTACTACCGGCTCAACAGCAACATCAGCACCTTCGACGGCGACGCCCTCAGCAAGGACCGCCCGGAGGCCGCGGCCCCGGACTCCCAGGGCCGCACCCCGGTCAACGTGCTGATGATCGGCTCGGACAGCCGCGGCAACGGCAACAGCGACCTGGGCGGCGGCGGGGACGGCGGCGCCCGCTCGGACACCGCGATCCTGCTGCACGTCTACGCCGACCACAAGCACGCCGTCGGCATCTCCATCCCCCGCGACTCCCTGGTCACCATCCCGCCGTGCAAGCTCCCCAACGGCAAGTGGACCAAGGAACAGACCAATGTGATGTTCAACAGCGCCTTCTCGGTCGGCGACAGCGACCAGGGCAACCCGGCCTGCACCCAGAACGCCGTCGAGAAGCTCACCAACCTGCGCATCGACCACACCATCGTGGTGGACTTCAACGGCTTCGCGTCGATGACCAAGGCGGTCGGCGGCGTCGAGGTCTGCCTGCCGAACGACATCCACGAGGGGGACCTCAACCCCAACCTCGGCCGCAAGGGGAAGCTGCTCTTCGCCAAGGGCAAGCAGAAGGTCGAGGGCCAGAGCGCGCTGGACTACGTCCGGGTGCGGCACGGCATCGGCGACGGCTCCGACATCGGCCGCACCAAGCGCCAGCAGGCCTTCCTCTCCTCCCTCATCAAGGAGGTGAAGTCCCACGGCATGGACCCGACCACGCTGCTGCCGCTCGCCGACGCGGCCACGAAGTCGCTGACCGTCGACCCCGGCCTCGGCTCCGCCGCCAAGCTGCTCTCCTTCGCCATGGAACTCAAGGACGTGGACCTGCACGACATCAAGTTCCTGACCGTGCCGTGGCGTTACGAGGGCCCGCGGGTCGCCCTGGTCCACCCGGACGTGGACCAGCTCTGGGCCGCGCTCAAGGCCGACCGCACCATCGACGGCCAGGACGCGAGCGCCCCGGCCGAAGCCGGCTCCGCCTCCCCCGCCGCGGATCCCGCCACCACCCCCGCGGCCGCTCCGGCCCCGACGGCCGCCCCGGACGCCAAGGCCGCCGAGGTGAAGGTCTCCGTGCTCAACAGCACCGGCGAGACCGGGCTCGGCGGCCGGGCCGCGGAGACCGTCAAGGGCGCCGGCTACACCGTCACCGGCGTCGGCAACGCGGTCGGCAAGCCGCGCAGCACCACCGTCGTCGAGTACGGCACCGGCGAGCGCACCGCCGCCGAGTCGGTCGCCAAGCTCTTCCCCGGTGCGACCGTGCAGCCCGGCGGCCGGGGCGTCAGCGTCGTCCTCGGCCACGACTTCGCCGCCGCCAACCCGGCGGGCCCCGCCACGCCGGCCTCCGGCGCCGCCGCCACCGCACCGGCCCCGCTGCCCACCAGCATCAGCGGCACCGCCCGCTCGGCCGACGACGACCCCTGCAGCAACCTCTCGTACGGCTGAGCCCGGCCCCCTCGCACAGCGGTCCCCCGTACGACGGCGGGGCGCCCCCGGATCATCGCTCCGGAGACGCCCCGCCGTGGTACGTCCGAGGGGGTGTCAGCGCCTCGTCCCGCAGGACGGACAGAACGCGGCGCCGTCCGGGACGTCCTGGCGGCAGCCCGTGCACTGGACGGGCTGCGCCAGCCGGAAGCCGCAGCCCGGGCAGAACGGCGTGCCGTGGGTCTCGGTGTGGCACTGCGGGCAGACCAGCTGCCGCGGCGTGCTGACGTCGTACCCGGCCCCGGACTGCTGCCCGGCCTTGAACGCGCGCTCGGTGACCGCGTCGTTGAGACCGCGGTGCTGCGCCGCCACCGCCTCGGCCGCGGTGTCCGGGGCGCAGTTGTGGCACAGGCCCTGGGCCGGGTCGAAGCAGCGGCCGCAGGTGTATTGGGTGCACCGGGCGCAACGGTTGAAGTGGGACTGGGCGTTGGTGATGGCCCGCTGGAACGCGGCGTCCCGCGAGGTGCCCCAGGTCTGCCCGGCCAGCCCGTCGGCGGCGTTGCTGATGGTGTTGGCGTTGCCGCCGATCAGGTTCCAGGCCGCACTGACGCCCTTGCCTATCCAGCCGGCCATCTGGCCGGTCCGGAACGGTTCGAACGTCGAACGCCAGGTGTCCGAGCAGCGGTAGCAGTAGAACTCGAACTGGAAGCCCGCGCCGGTGCCGTGCTGCTCGCACATGTCGCGGTAGTTGCTGCTGAAGTAGATCTCCGAACTCACGTCGTCCCCGGTCGCTCAATGGCCTGTCAGCGGTCGCTCCCAGGGACGATAGGGCCCATCGAACGGTTCCGCCAACAACGTTCGACCGTCCCCGATCAGAGCCCGGTGGCCGGCAGCAGCAGTACCCGCGCCGGATCGAACGGCTGCCAGCGCGCGGGCTGCCCGCTGCGGCCGATCCGCAGCCGGCACCAGCGCTGCCCGGCCGCGTCCTGCCACCACCCGCTGATCCGGCCGAGCGCCCAGGCGCCGCCCCCGAGGTCCACCTCGACCGGCTGGTAGACCCACTGGACGTCCCGGTCCGCCGGTTCCGTTCCCACCGGACCTCCGGCGCCCACGGGACTGCACTGACTCTCCATCACGGCCCGGTGGGCCCGGACAGGGCGACGTCCAGCGC
>NZ_JBHVEU010000667.1:0-3225 GCF_042802075.1 Kitasatospora sp. NPDC057518 | reverse complement strand
CAACTGTGTTTGCCTACATCATCCGCAGGATCTTCGCGGCGGCGATTTTGCTGCTGGTCGTCAGCGCGGTCACCTTCGCGATCTTCTTCCTGCTCCCGCGCCTCGCGGGCGAGACGGCCGACCAACTGGCCGCCCAGTACATCGGGAAGAACCCGTCGCCGGACGCGATCGCGGCGGTCAAGCAGAACCTCGGCCTCGACCAGCCGCTGTACACCCAGTACTGGAACTTCCTGAAGGGGCTGGTCAGCGGCGCCGAGTACCACTTCGGACCGGAACCGGCCACCTGTCACGTGCCCTGCTTCGGCTACTCCTTCAAGAACCACCTGGAGGTCTGGCCCGAGCTGACCAAGCGGATCCCGATCACCATCTCGCTCGCCGCCGGTGCGGCTGTGCTCTGGCTGGTCTCCGGCGTCGCCACCGGCGTCGTCTCCGCCCTGAAGCCGCGGTCGATCTTCGACCGGCTCTCCATGGGCGTCGCGCTCGCCGGCGTCTCGCTGCCGGTCTTCTTCACCGGCGCGCTGCTGCTCACGCTGTTCAGCTACGAGTGGCCGATCCTGGACAACCTGCACTACGTCGACTTCACCGACGACCCGCTGATGTGGGCCCGCAACCTGATCCTGCCGTGGATCTCGCTGGCCTTCCTCTACTCCGCGCTCTACGCCCGGCTCACCCGCGCCGGGATGCTGGAGACCATGAGCGAGGACTACATCCGCACCGCCCGGGCCAAGGGCCTGGTCGAGCGCAAGGTCGTCGCCCGGCACGGGCTGCGCGCCGCGCTCACCCCGATCGTCACGATCTTCGGCATGGACCTCGGGCTGCTGCTCGGCGGCGCGCTGATCACCGAGCAGGTCTTCTCGCTCCAGGGCGTCGGCCAGTTCGCCGTCCAGGCGATCTCCGACAACGACCTGCCCAAGATCCTCGGCGTCACCCTGCTCGCCGCCTTCTTCATCGTCGCCTGCAACCTCGTGGTCGACCTCCTGTACGCCCTCGTCGACCCCCGGGTGAGGCTCTCGTGACCGACCTCCAGAAGGACCCGGCGGCCGCGCCCGCCCCGGCCGGCGACCCCTTCCTCTCCGTGCGCGACCTGCGGATCCACTTCGACACCGACGACGGCCTGGTCCGCTCGGTGGACGGGGTCAGCTTCGACCTGCACAAGGGGCGCACCCTCGGCATCGTCGGCGAGTCCGGCTCCGGCAAGTCCGTCACCTCGCTCGGCATCATGGGCCTGCACCGCTCCAAGCGGGCCCGGATCAGCGGCGAGATCCGGCTGAACGGCGAGGACCTGATCGCGGCCGGCCCGGACCGGGTGCGCCAACTGCGCGGCCGCGAACTGGCGATGATCTTCCAGGACCCGCTGACCGCGATGCACCCCTACTACACGGTGGGGCAGCAGATCGTCGAGGCCTACCGGGTGCACCACCCCCAGGCCACCAAGAAGCAGGCCCGGACCCGCGCGGTCGAGATGCTCGACCGGGTCGGCATCCCGCAGCCGGACCGCCGGGTGGACGACTACCCGCACCAGTTCTCCGGCGGCATGCGCCAGCGCGCCATGATCGCCATGGCGCTGGTCAACGACCCCTCGCTGCTGATCGCCGACGAGCCCACCACCGCCCTGGACGTCACCGTCCAGGCGCAGATCCTGGACCTCATCCGCGACCTCCAGGAGGAGTTCGGCTCCGCGGTCATCATCATCACCCACGACCTCGGGGTGGTCGCCGAACTGGCCGACGACATCCTGGTCATGTACGGCGGCAAGTGCGTCGAGCGCGGCCCGGCCGAAACCCTCTTCGACGCGCCCGAGCACCCGTACACCTGGGGCCTGCTGGGCTCGATGCCGCGACTGGACCGGGAACTCCAGGACCGGCTGGTGCCGGTCAAGGGCACCCCGCCCAGCCTGATCAACGTGCCGTCCGGCTGCGCCTTCCACCCGCGCTGCCCGTACGCCGCCCTGACCGACGGGCGCTCCACGAGCGAGGTCCCGGCACTGGCCGAGGCCGTGCCCGGGCACTTCGCGGCCTGCCACCTGGCGGCCGGCGAGCGGCACCGCATCTTCGCCGAAGAGATCGCGCCCCGGCTGTGAGCCCGGCCTCGTACCACCTTTCTGGAGAGAACCGATGACGGACACTCAGGCGGCTCCGACCCCGCGGTCGGCACCCGCCCCCGGCCGTGAGCCGCTGCTGAAGGTGGCCGGCCTGACCCGGCACTTCCCGATCCGCGGCGGGCTGCTGCGGCGCCAGACCGGCGCGGTGCGGGCCGTCGACGGCATCGACTTCACCGTCAACGCCGGCGAGACGCTGGGCGTCGTGGGCGAGTCCGGCTGCGGCAAGTCGACCATGGGCCGACTGGTCACCCGGCTCGACGAACCGACCGGCGGGACCATCGAGTTCGAGGGCACCGACATCAGCCACCTGAGCGTCGGGGCGATGCGGCCGCTGCGCCGCGACATCCAGATGATCTTCCAGGACCCGTACTCCTCGCTGAACCCCCGGCACACCGTCGGCACCATCGTCGGCGCGCCGTTCCGGCTCCAGAACGCGGTGCCCGAGGGCGGCCTCAAGAAGGCCGTCCAGGAGCTGCTGGAGCTGTGCGGGCTCAGCCCCGAGCACTACAACCGCTACCCGCACGAGTTCTCCGGCGGCCAGCGCCAGCGCATCGGCATCGCCCGGGCGCTCGCGCTGAAGCCGAAGATGATCATCGCGGACGAGCCGGTCTCCGCGCTGGACGTGTCGATCCAGGCGCAGGTGGTCAACCTGCTGGACGACCTCCAGCAGGAGCTCGGGCTGACCTACCTGATCATCGCGCACGACCTCTCGGTGGTCCGGCACGTCTCGGACCGGGTCGCGGTGATGTACCTCGGCAAGATCGTGGAGATCGCCGACCGGGACTCGCTCTACCGCAGCCCGATGCACCCGTACACCAACGCGCTGATGTCCGCCGTGCCCGTCCCGGACCCGCGCCGCCGCCAGCGCGCGGGCCGCGACCGGATCCTGCTCAAGGGCGACGTCCCCTCGCCGATCAACCCGCCCAGCGGCTGCCGCTTCCGCACCCGGTGCTGGAAGGCGCAGGACGTGTGCGCGAGCCAGGAGCCGCCGCTGGCGGTGCTCGAGACCGGGCACCAGGTGGCGTGCCACTTCCCCGAGAACGCTCCGGGGAACGCTCCGGCGGACGCCAAGGCCTGAGGTCCCCGCACGGACGCGAGAGGCCGCCCGCCCCGGACCCCCGGGG
>NZ_JBHVEU010000666.1:0-3241 GCF_042802075.1 Kitasatospora sp. NPDC057518 | reverse complement strand
CCGTTCGTACCCACCCTCTATGATCCCGCCCGGGGGGAAGGTCGCTGAGCTGGGGTACGACACCGCTGTGTCCGCTCTCCCCTCGGGGGCGCACACCCGCGTCGCCGATTCGACGACCGGGAGACGAACACTCGGTGATACTCACTCAACGCCTGGGCCGCGGGCTGCTCGCCGGCGCCTCGGCGCTCGCGCTGGCACTGCTGCCCGCGGGCCTCGCACCCACCACGGCGGCCGCCGCACCCGCCGGCTCAGCACCCAGCGGCTCAGCACCCGCCGGCTCGGCGCCCGGCGCACCGGCCGGTGACGGGTCCGGCCCGGCCCCGGTGGACCTCACCACCACGCGCGCCTTCGCGGACACCTTCCGGCTGGACCCGGCCCAGGACACCGACCCGCTGTACGGGCTGAACGTCGGCCTCGACGCCCGGCAGTCGCCCCCGGCCGGGCAGCACGGGATCTCCTACACCCGGGTCTCCGGCCGCTGGGACACCTCGACCGCGCCCGACCAGTGGTTCGTCCAGACCAGTCATCCGGACCACCCCGACAAGCTGCTGTTCGCCAAGGGCGTCTCCGCGATCATGCTCGGCGCGCCCGCCGTCGCGGACGGCACCGGCCACTACACCGTCTCGACGGTGGTCGACCCGGTCGTCGGCGACACCGGCGGCGCCGACTGGGGCTCGATCGTGCTGAGCCGCAGCCACCGCGGCAACGGCTACGTCACCGGCGGCGACGTCGACCTCGGCCTGACCGTCACCTCGGGCGGCAAGCTCGCCCTCTTCCACGGTGGCGGCGGTGAGAACCCCTTCTGGACCGGCACGGTGGCGCCCACGGCGCAGTACGCCGTCTCGCTCACCGTCTCCACCGGCGCCGACCGCGCCGTCACCCTGACGGTGAACGGCACCCCGTTCACCGTCTCCGCGCCGGCCGGGGTGACCCGCTGGCCGGGCAGCGAGTTCCTCTACCTCGGCGCGTACCTCTCCGACCCGAACCGCGTCACCACCTTCGGTGACGGCGCCGGCCACGGCCTGAACGTCAGCCGGATCGACACCAGCGCCACCCGCAGCGCCAAGCCGTTCGTCGACACCTTCGACGGCGCGCCCAACGCCACCGCCGACCACGGCCTCAACCAGGACCTGGCTGCCCGCCAGCCGAGCCTGATCTCCGCCAACTACACCGCCGTGTCGGGCGTCAAGGGCCTGGCCCTCGACCCGCCGGCGGGCTCGGTGCAGGTCAACAGCCCGGCCCACCCGAACGTGCTCTCCTTCCCCAAGGGCACCTCGGCTGTCCGCCTCGACAAGCCGGCCACCTCGGACGTCCAGAGCGGCGCCTACACGGTGCACGCCGTCCTGACCCCCGTGGTCGGCAGCACCTCCGGCCAGGACTGGGCCTCCCTCGCCGTCGGCAACGCCTCGGGCGGTACGGGCGCCGTCGACGCCGAGGACATCGCGCTCGGCCTGCGCGTCCAGGCCGACGGCGGGCTGACGCTCTTCCAGGGCGGCACCCCGACCGCGCTGCCCGCCGTCCCGCCGGCCGGCTCCTACGAGGTGTCGGCCGCGCTGGCGACCGGCGACCGGCAGCAGGCGACCGTCAGGGTCAACGGCACGACGGTGTTCTCCGGCCGTACCGCCGCCAAGCTGCCCCGCGACGGCTACGTCTCGCTCGGCGCCCACCACTCGGCGGCCGGCCAGGTCACCACGGCGGACGACCTGCGGGTCTCCATGCTGGGCGGGCTCGGCTACTACGGGTTCTTCGACATCCGGGACCCGAACGAGCCGAACTTCAGCGCCAACCACGCGCCGGAGGTGGCGCAGTGGACCAACTTCAACAACTACCTGCGCGACCAGGACCCCCGCCTGGAGTTCCTGGACCAGTGCCGGCCGGCCGCCTGCGTGATCGACCTCAACCAGGAGACGGTGGTCCCGCGTGCGCCGGGTTCCTGGGCCGTCGACCCGAACCCGAACGCCGCGCGGAACCTCCTGGACCTGGTGCGGCGCATCGGGTCGAACATCGACAAGATCGGCGCCGTCGACGTGAGCGACGAGCCCTACTCGCACGGCCTGAGCCCCGCGCAGGTCCAGACGCAGGCGGAGCAGATCAGGGCCGCGTTCCCGGACAAGACGCTGATCATGAGCCTCGACCGCTGGAACGCCGAGCAGACCGCGCCGATCCCGTCCACGGTCGACATCGTCGGCTTCGACTACTACTGCGAGGGCCGCGGCGAGATCCAGCGGCTGCTGGCGAACCTGAAGACCTTCCTCTCCTCGCCGGACCAGCACCTGATGCTCTTCCCGGAGTCCACCAACGAGTACCGGGTCGCCGACGGCTGCTACTCCGGCAAGACCGACGCCGACATCGCGGCGTACAACGTCGAGTACCGCGCGATCGCCGCGCAGGACCCCCGCGTCGTCTACCTGCAGAACTTCCGCTGGCTCGGCCCGGACCAGCCGAACAAGGTGCCGCTGACCGTCGCGGCGCAGAAGAGGATCGGCAAGGCCGTGGTCGACGCCACGCCCACGCCGGCGCCCGCCTCGGTGGGCGTGTACCGGCCCTCGGACGGCAGCTTCGGCCAGGCCGCCCACAACGGTTGGTACACCGGCCAGGCCGTGTTCGGCGGCGGGGGCGGCGACGTCGTCCCGCTGACGGGCCACTGGAACGGGCCGGGCACCGACACCGTCGGCGTCTACCACCGCGACACCGCGACCTTCCAACTGTCCTACGACAACGCCACCGTGGCCGCCACCTTCCCGTTCGGGGCCCCCGGTGACGTCCCGCTGGTCGGCGACTGGAGTGGGCAGGGGCGGAGCACGGTCGGCGTCTACCGGCCCAGCGACCAGTACTTCTACCTGTCGGACGACAACGCCACCGTCAGGTACCGGATCAAGCTGGGCAACGAGGGCTGGAAGCCGCTGGTCGGCGACTGGGACGGCAACGGCACCACCACCGTCGCCGTCTACGACCCGCAGACCCAGACCTTCTACCTGAACGACTCCAACGAGACGGAACACCCGCGCCCGGGCGTCAGGTTCGGCAACCCCGGCGACCGCCCGGTCAAGGGCGACTGGGACGGCAGCGGCAAGGAGACCATCGGCGTGTACCGGCCCGGCGACCAGACCTTCTACGGGGCCGCCGAGAACTCCGACCTGGTGGTCTACAGCAGGAAGTTCGGCAACCCGGGCGACATCCCGCTGGTGGGCAACTGGGGATGACACCCCGTCCGCCCGTCCGAATCGGCTCCCTCCCGACC
>NZ_JBHVEU010000665.1:0-3260 GCF_042802075.1 Kitasatospora sp. NPDC057518 | reverse complement strand
CCTTCCGCCCGAGGGTCAGGGCAGGTCGAGCACCTGGGCCCGCCGCTCGGCCGGGTTGCGGTGGTACAGCAGCAGGAGCCGCGAGGTGTCGCCCGCCGCCCGCCGTACGGCGAGGACGGCGCCCGGGCCCGCCGGGGCCAGTACGGCGGCCGGCCCGGTGAGGCCGGCCCGCGCGGTGAGCGCCGGCCGCAGGACGTCCAGCGGGACGGACGGGCCGGTGCCGCTCAGCCCGATGGTGGAGAGCGCCTCGGCCACGTCCGGCGTCCCGCCCCCGGCGTAGCCGGTCCAGACGCCGTAGCGGACGGTGCTGTGCCCGGGCGCGACGCCTGGCAGGGCGCTCAGCCGGACGGGCAGCACCAGGACGTCGCTGTCCAGCAGCCCGGTGTCGGTGTCGCCCCAGTGGGCGTTGAGCGGCTGGACGTCCAGTTCGGCCCCGGTGCGGGCGTCCAGGGCGCGGGAGACCAGGACGTCGCTACCGCGCAGCCGGTCGGCCTTGAGGATGACGTCGGTGCTGCCGTCCCCGTCGGTGTCCAGCGCCACCCGCACCCCGTACAGCCCCACCGGGGTGGCCGCGGGCGCCCACAACTGCGCGCCCACGTACAGCAGTTCGGAGTCGACGGCGGCGCCGGCCGCGCGCAGGCCGGCGGCCCGCTCGCCGGGGTGCTCGACGCAGACCTCCTCCGCCGGGTCCGGCTCCTTCCCGGTGTCCTTCGGCCGCAGGCCCGCGCCGGGCGCGACCGCCGTGCCGCTGCCGCCGGGCGGGCAGTCGGGCCAGCGCTCACCCTCGCCGCCGAGGGCGAGGGCGCTGACCAGCCCGGGTTGTTCGCCGGGGGCGGCGCGGCCGCCGAGGGTGACCAGGGTGCCGTCCCGGGCGGTGCGGACGGTGGCCGCCACCGTGAGGTCGCCGGTCGGGCGCGGCGCGGCCAGCACCGGGATCCGCAGCTGCGGGAGCGCGTCGCCACCGACCGGGGTGAGCAGCACCCGGCCGGAGAGCTCGCCCCGGTAGCTGCGGGCCCGGCCGCCCTGCACGGTGTCGATGGTCGGGTCGGGGGCGCGCCCCAGCTCCCCCGGCACGGCCAGGGTGACCCGTACCCGCGCGGTGCCGCCCGCCGGGACGTCCACCCGGGCCGGTGCCACCTGGTAGGAGGCGCCCGGCAGCAGGGTGGCGGCCGCGTACGAGGTGCGGTACGCCAGTGGCGCGTTCGAGGTGTTGCGCACCTCGATCTCCCGGGTCACCGCCGTCGGCCCGCCGACCTCGACCGGCCCGAAGGAGACCCCGACCCCGCCCTCCACGGCGCCCTCCCCCGCCGCGTAGGCGACGGCGGGCGTGCGGACCGCCCGGTCCACCCGGACCCTCCCGGCCCCGGTGCGCTCGGGCCCGTAGACCGGCCCGCTGTGCTCGTCGCCGAGGAAGGTGTCCTCGGTGGTGTTCATCAGCGCGGCCTTGACCTGCTCGACCGGCCAGTCCGGGTGCGCGGCGCGGACCAGCGCGGCGAGCCCGGCCACGTGCGGGGCGGCCATCGAGGTGCCGCTCTCGCGCTGGCCGCCGGTACCGCTGCCGACCAGGCTGGACCAGATGCCCTCGCCGGGGGCCGCCAGGTCGGGCTTGACCACGCCCGGCACGCCGATGCCGCGCGAGCTGAAGTCGGTCATGGTGTCGATCCGGGCCGGCTGGTCCTGGGCGACGGAGCCGTGCAGCGGGTTGCCGGGCGCGGCGAGCCGGACCGTCACCGGCCCGGCGGCCGCGGCCTGCCGCAGCCGCTCGCCGTCGGCGCGCCCCAGCAGCACGGCCGGGATCCGGTCGTCGCCGGAGATCTCGGCGAGGTGGTCGGAGTCGGCGGCGTACAGCGCGCCGATCGCGCCCGCGTCGGCGGCGTGGTCGGCGCGCGGGCCGGAGTTGCAGGCCCGGTCGGCTTCCCGGGTGTGCCAGGTGAGCAGCGCGATCCGCCCCTTCAACCGCTGCCGGTCGGCCTCGCCGAACTCGGTGCAGCCGTCCGACTGGTCGGCGGGCAGGGCGAGTTCGCCGCTGACGTCGGCGGTGGACCAGCCCTGGTAGCGCTCGCTCCAGTGCCCCGGGACGACCCCGGCCTGGGCGGCGGGGGCGAGCACGGTGATGCCGTCCACGTCGGCGTGGCCGTGCACCGAGGCGGCGACGGTGATCGCCCGGGCGGCGGTGCCGGGGCTGCCGCCGATGCCGTACACGTCGCCGTCGTTGCCCGCCGCCGCGATCACGACGGTGCCGAGCTCGGCGAGCCGGTCGGCGGCCAGGGCGTCGGTGTCGTCGGTGCTGCCGAAGTGGCTGCCGAGCGAGAGGTTGACGACGTCCAGCCGGTCGCTCAGGTCGCCGTCGCCGTTCGGGTCGGCGGCCAGGTCGAGCGCCTCGGTGACCCGGTCGGTGGAGCCGTCGCAGCCGAACACCCGGATCGCGTACAGCTGCGCGCCCGGGGCGGTGCCGGGGCCGATCCGGAAGCCGGCCGGGTCCAGCCCGGGCCCGTACGGACCGGTGTACGGGTGGCCGTCCGCGGTGACGCCGTACCCGGCCGCGGTGCCGGCCACGTGGGTGCCGTGCCCGTTGCGCACGCAGTCGATCGGGTTGTCGCCGGGGTGCGGCACCGGCTGGTAGTGCGGGGAGGCCGGGTCGGGGTCGTAGTCGTCGCCGACCAGGTCCTTGCCGCCGACCACCTTGGCGTTGGGGAACAGCGCGGGCGGCGCGGGCCTGCCGCGCTCGACCGAGCGGAACGCCTCCTCGGTGCCGGGGCCGCCGAAGTCGGCGTGGGTGTAGTCGATGCCGCTGTCGATGATCCCGATCCGGGTGCCCCGGCCGGTGCCGGCCGCCTGGTCGCCGGCCCAGACCTGCGGGGCGCCGGTCAGCGGGACGGAGTGGGCGTTGTCGCGCCGTTTGGCGACGATCGGGTGGACGGCCCGGACGCCCGGCAGCGCCCGCAGCGCGGGCAGCCGGTCGGCGGGCGCGCTGACCGCGAGGCCGGCGAGCACGGTGCGGGTGCGGTAGAGCTCGCGGGCGGCGGGTGCCGCCCGGTGGACGGCGCCGGCGAGCCGGTCGAGCGCGTCCCCGGCCCGGGCCCGCTGGGCGGCGCCGGCCCGCGCGGCCTCCCGGCGGACGGCCTCCGGGGGGCGCTGGGCGCGCCGGGCCCCGTCGGCGGCGCGCCGCCAGGCGGAGCCGGCCGCCTCGGTGGTGAGTTCGAGCAGGACGGAGGCCGTTCGGCCCGGCCCCGGCGGTCCGGCGGACGGCGGCCCCGCGG
>NZ_JBHVEU010000664.1:0-3261 GCF_042802075.1 Kitasatospora sp. NPDC057518 | reverse complement strand
GAGCTACCTCGCAGGCCTCCACCTCCGCGCCTCAATGATCTGGATAGACGACCTCGTGCGACCACCCAACTGATCACAACATCACACAGGCCCTACGACTCGGTGATCGCGCTCAGCCGGGCCCGCGCCGTGGCGTACGACATGAACGCCGACGAGAGCCGCTACCTCACCGACCCGAGCCGCGCCGCCGCCTACGAGCAGGGCTTCCTCGACAAGGCGCAGGCGATCGTCCGCCTCGACGGGGCGGCACTGCCGGACTACGGCGCCCGGCTGGCCGACGCCGCCGCCCGGCACCGCGCGGACCGTACGGTGGTCCCCTTCGGCGGCTACCTGGGGAGCGAGCTGCACAACATCACCTTCGCGGGCGAGCAGGACGCCGCGGAGCGGGTGCTGGACGCCTTCCAGCAGTACCAGCGGACCGACCGCGGGATCCGCGAGCTGCGCGACGCCGGGAGGCTGAAGGAGGCGGTCACGCTCAACACCGGGCTGTCGAAGGGCCAGTCCGACTACGACTTCGGGCAGTTGAGCACCGGGATCGGGGACGCCATCGCGATCAACGCGGGTGCGATGGACCGGGCGGTCGCCGCGACCGACGACGACCTCGACGGCACCACGGCGGCGCTGGCCGGCGGGGCGCTGGTGCTGGCGCTCGGCCTCACCGCGTTCGGGGTGCGGGCCAGGCTGCGCGAGTACCGGTAGCGGGCCGCGCTTCCCGCCCCCGTTGCTCACCGTTGCTCACTGCTCGGTGACAACTCGGCCTCGGTCCAAGGACGTTCGGTGCCGCCGCGGGGCCGGCGGGGGAGTCTCCCCGGCGACGGGGAGGAGGCCCGGATGCGGGCGATCGCGGGGATGATGACGGCGGCCGTGGCGGCCGGGCTGCTGTTGGGCGGGGCGGTGGGCCTGGTGCTGTTCGTCGTCACGGACTGGTCCGAGCCGATCGTGCGGTCGCTGTACGAGCAGGGGCCGTTCTTCTGGTTCCTCGGCACGCCGTAGCTGTTCGGACCCGTAGACCTCAGCCGGGCAGCAGCCGCTGGTACTCGGCCTCCGGGTCCAGTTGGCGCCGGTACTCGACGTGCAGCCGGACGGTGCCGTCCGCTCCGGCCAGGCGGTCGAGCGGGCCCTGCCAGTCCGGCAGCGGGCGGGGCAGCGGCCACTGCTGGGCGAGGACGGCCAGCGGGGCGCCGTCGGCGGCGCGCACCACCCAGGTGGCGAGGCCGCCGCCGATCAGCGGGAGCCGGGGTCGGGGGAGCCCGAGGGCGGTGAGCGCCGCCGGGGCGTCGAGGCCGTCGGGGAGCGTGACGGTCCCGGCGTGCGGGGCGTCGGCGTCGTCGCCGGCCGCGACGCTGTCCCGGGTGAGGTGGATGCGCATGACGCGAGGATAGGCGCCGGGGCCGTGGACGTGCCCCGGGGGCGTGACCCGCAGGGGTGGCGGAGCGGTCCTCACCCGTGTGCCGGATTGACAACGGTCCTTGCCGTACCGGCAAATGGCAGGCATGGCCGACGAAGAGTTCGAGAACGTCCTGACCACGGTGGGCCCGCGGCTGCGGGCGCTGCGCAGGGAGCGCGGCACCACGCTCGCCAAACTGGCGGCCGCCACCGGCATTTCGCTCAGCACGCTGTCCCGGCTGGAGTCCGGGCAGCGCAAGCCGACGCTGGAGCTGCTGCTGCCGCTGGCCCGGGAGTACCGGGTGCCGCTGGACGAACTGGTCGGCGCCCCGGCCACCGGAGACCCGCGGATCCACCCGCGCCCGGTGACCAGGAACGGCCAGACCATCGTCCCGCTCACCCGCCACCTGGGAGGCCTGCACGCCTACAAGCACATCGTGCCGCCGGGCCGGAACGCCGGGCCGGACCTGGAGCTGAAGGTCCACGAGGGGTACGAGTGGCTGTACGTGCTGTCCGGGCGGCTGCGGCTGGTGCTCGGCACCCACGACCTGGTGCTGGCGGCCGGTGAGGCCGCCGAGTTCGACACCCGTACCCCGCACGCCTTCGGCAACGCGGGCCCGCAGCCGGTGGAGTTCCTCAGCCTGTTCGGTCCGCAGGGCGAGCGCATCCACGTCAGGGCGCGCCCGGGAACCTCTGTTCGGTAGGTTCGTTCCTGACAGGGGGTCTTCCTACCGGCTCCCGCCAGGCCGTCGGAGGGGCCGAGGAAATGACTGTGCAGCAGAGCGCGGAGTCCGGCGAGAGCGGCGGAGCCGCGGAGCGCGAGGGGGCCGGGGACGGCCGGGCGGGGGCGGAGGCGGGTACGGGCACCGCGGTGGCGGAGGGGGCGGACGCGGTGAACGCGGGCGCCGACGCTCCCGGGAAGGCCGACGAGGAGGCCGAGCGCCCCCGGAAGAAGCGCCCGTTCTGGCAGGAGCTGCCGATCCTGCTGGTGATCGCGCTGCTGCTCTCGCTCGGCATCAAGACCTTCTTCGTGCAGGCCTTCTCCATCCCCTCCGGCTCGATGGAGCAGACCCTCGCGATCGGCGACCGGGTGCTGGTCGACAAGTTCACCCCGTGGTTCGGCGCCAAGCCCGAGCGCGGCGAGGTGGTGGTGTTCCGCGATCCGGGCGGCTGGCTGGAGGGCACGCCGGCGAGCTCCGGCGACTCCGTCATGGGCAGTGTCCAGAAGGTGCTCAGCACCGTCGGCCTGATGCCCTCGGCGGACGAGAAGGACCTGATCAAGCGGGTGATCGCGGTCGGCGGGGACACCGTCGACTGCGAGGCGGGCGCGCCGCTGAAGGTGAACGGCGTCGCGCTGGACGAGCCGTACCTGTTCCCCGGTGCGACGCCCTGCGACAACGACCCGGTGGGCACCGTCACCGTGCCCAAGGGCAAGCTGTGGGTGATGGGCGACCACCGCAACAATTCGCGGGACTCCCGCTGGCACCACAACGAGACCGGCGACGGCTTCGTGCCGGTGGACAACGTGGTCGGCCGGGCCTTCGTGGTCGCCTGGCCGCTGTCGGACTGGTCCACCCTGCCCGTCCCGGACACCTTCGACAAGGTGCCGGCCGGGGCGGCGGGTGCGGCCGGCGCGCCGTTCGAGGCGCCGCCGGCGCCGGAGGCCGCCGCGCTGGCCGGGATCGTGCCGCTGGCCCTGTGGCAGCGGCGGCGGTCGGCGCGCAAGTCGTCGGCGCGCACGCCGTCGGTGCAGGAGTCCTCGATGCGGAAGGACCGCTGAGGCCGGCTCGCCCCGGCACCCCGACCCGGCCGGTCCTCCGGCCGGGTCGATCGTCTTCGACGGAACTCCTCCCGCTGACCTCTACACGCCTGTAG
>NZ_JBHVEU010000663.1:0-3276 GCF_042802075.1 Kitasatospora sp. NPDC057518 | reverse complement strand
GTGGTGGGCCACACCACCGCGGGCCGGGCGGACCGACCCGTCGGCCCGCCGGCCCTCGGCTGTTGCTCACTGCGGCCGGTTCGGCTTCGCCGGGGGCGGGCGAAGTGCCGGCTCCGGGCGGGCGCCGGCCGAGGCCTCGTCCCGTTCCGGCCCGCCCCTGCGGCTAGCGGCCCTGTAGGGCGGGGCGGCCGTCGCGGAGTATGGCCGCGACGAGTTCGGCCTCGCCGGGGCGGGCGAAGTACCAGCCCTGGGCGGTGTCGCAGCCGGTCAGCCGCAGGCGTTCGGCCTGGGCGGCGCTCTCGATGCCCTCGGCGGTGACGGTGAGGCCGAGGGTGTGGGCGAGCTGCACCATCGCGCCGACGATCTGCTCGTCCGCGTCGCTGCGGCGGGAGCCGAGTTCCGGGCGGCCGGGCCGGTCCGTCGGGGAGGGCTCGCGGAAGCCCTCGATGAAGGTGCCGTCGAGCTTGAGCACGTGCACCGGCAGCCGGGAGAGGTAGGCCAGGTTGGAGTAGCCGGTGCCGAAGTCGTCGATCGCGATCCGCACGCCCATGTCGGCGAGCGCCTGGAGGGCCTGGAGGGGCCGGCCGCCGGGGCCGAGCAGGGCGCTCTCGGTGATCTCCAGTTGGAGCAGTCGGGCCGGCAGGCCGGTGCGTTCGAGGGCCCGGGCGACGTCGGCGACGATGTCGGAGTCCCAGATCTGGCGGGCGGCGAGGTTGACGCTCACGAAGGTCTCGGTCTCGGGGAACTCGGCGAGCCACTGCCGGGCCTGGCGGCAGGACTCCTCCAGTACCCAGGTCCCGAGTGGCACGATCGCGCCGGTCTCCTCGGCGAGCGGGATGAAGCGGTCCGGGGAGAGCGTCCCGTAGCGGGGGTGGCGCCAGCGGACCAGCGCCTCCGCGCCGTGCACGGTGCCGTCGGCCAGGCCGACCAGCGGCTGGTACTCGATCGCGAACTCGCCGCGTTCCAGGGCCGGGCGGAGCGCGGTGGCGAGCAGCTGCCGGGTGAGCTGGTGGGCGCCGCGGTCCGGGTCGTAGAGGGTCCAGCGGGCGCGGCCGTCGGCCTTGGACCAGTAGAGCGTGGCGTCGGCGTCCTTGACCAGGTCGGTCGAGGTGGTCTCGTGCACGGACCGCTCGACCACGCCGACGCTGGCGGTGACCACCAGCCGGTGCCCGGCGACGTCGAAGGGACGTTCCAGCACCTCCAGGATCCGGGCGGCCAGTTCGGTCAGCTGCTCGCTGCCCAGGCTGTCGGTGACCAGCACGGCGAACTCGTCGCCGCCCATCCGGGCCACCAGGTGGGTGTCGCGCCCGTCGAACCCGCGCCGCAGCCGGGTGGCGACGGCGATCAGCAGCTGGTCGCCGATGTGGTGGCCGAGCGCCTCGTTGATCGCCGCGAAGCCGTCGAGGTCCAGGTAGCAGACCCCGACCCGGCGTTCGTCCGGGGCGCCGACCGGGCCCGGCTGGTCGGCCGGCGCGAGGCAGGCGGCGTCGAGCCGCTCGAAGAAGTAGGTCCGGTTGGGCAGCCGGGTCAGCGGGTCGTGCAGGGCCTGGTACTCCAGCCGGTCGCCGAGCCGGCGCTGCTCGGTGATGTCCTCGACCAGCGCGAGGGTGTAGAGGGGGTCCCCGGCGCCGTCCCGGATCAGCGAGACGGTGACCTTGCTCCAGACCGTGTGGCCCTCGCGGTGCTTGAGCTGCTTCTCCACGCGGAACCGTTCCCGCTCGCCGCGGACGAGTTCGGAGAAGAGCCGGTCCGGCATGCCCTCCGGGTCGATGATCTCGTGCAGGTGGGTGCGGACCAGGTCGCCGACGCCCTGTCCGATCAGGGCGGCGAAGGCGGGGTTGACCTCGATGATCCGGTCCTCGGCATCGATCAGGGCCATGCCGATGACGGCGTCGCAGAAGGCGGCCCGGAACCGGGACTCGCTGGCCCGCAGCGCCGCCAGCAGTCGGTCGGTGTCGATGCTCTCCCGGCCGCTGCCGCGGGTGAGCCCCCGCTCCCGGCGGGCGTCGCCGCTGAGCGGGGCCGCGCAGGTGGGGCAGAGCAGCGGCTCCGGCTCGGTCAGCGTCCCGAGGGCGGTGAAGGAGGTGACGGGCCCCGCGGCCGGCCCGGTGACGGATCCGGAGACGGGCCCGCCGCCCGTTCCGCCGGTCGATCCGACGACAGGTCCGACGGCTGATCCGGCGGTGGGTCCGGCGGTGGGTCCCAGGGTCGGTTCAAGGGCCGGATCGAGGACCGGTTCCAGGACCGGAGAGGCGAGGTGGCGGTGGCACGGTGACTCCTCGTGCCGCCCGCCCGGGTGGTGTGCGTCGGCCCCCTCGTTCTGGCCCGGCACGGCATGCTCCCGTCCGCTGCTGACGCTTGACGATGTCCGGCCGGCCAGTCGGGACCCGGCGGTCGGCTCCGCACTCTGTCGTGGTCCTCGGAGTCGGTCCGCTGCGGGGCCGCCCGTCGTGGGGCGCCGGTGCGCGGGGACCCGCCTGAAGGACAGGGCGCTGCGGCCGATCATAGGCCGCGACGGCAACACGCGGTGACCGCCGCCAGGGTGATTCGCCCGCTTTGTGATCATGAATGGCGGTACGTGCAGACGCCCCCGGTGCACATCACATGATGTGCGCCAGGGGCGCGTGCGCTGAAGCCGCGCCCCTGGGCGCCGACCGTGCGCCGGACGCGGACCGGTCGCGCGCCGACCGCGGGCCGGACACCGGCCGGGAGCCGGACGCCGGCCGGTCCCCGAGGGGCGCGGTGAAGAAGAAGAGGAGAAGAGGGGTGCGGTTCAGGCCAGCTTGGCGGTGAGGGTGATGGTGGTGCCGGTCAGGGCCTGGCTGACCGGGCAGTTGGCCTTGGCGTCCTCGGCGGCCTTGACGAAGCCCGCCTCGTCCAGGCCCGGCACCGTGCCGGTGACGGTCAGGTGGATGCCGGTGATGCCCTCGCCCGGCTGGAAGGTGACGTCGGCCTGGGTCTCCAGGGTGGTGGGCGGGGTGCCGGCGCCGGTGAGGCCGTGGGAGAGGGCCATCGAGAAGCACGCCGAGTGGGCGCCGGCGATGAGCTCCTCCGGGCTGGTCTTGCCGTTGGCCTGCTCGGCGCGGGACGGCCAGGACACCGGGTACGTGCCGATGCCGGACGATTCGAAGGTCACCTGGCCCTGGCCGGCGACGAGGTTGCCCTCCCAGGCTGTACGGGCGGTGCGGGTGGTTGCCACGATCGGTTCCTCCAGTGCTGAGGGAGAGTGTTCGAGCGGTCACTTCCGGTCATGCGTGCCCCAGCCTACGGGCCTGT
>NZ_JBHVEU010000662.1:0-3297 GCF_042802075.1 Kitasatospora sp. NPDC057518 | reverse complement strand
TCCACAGGACGCCCGCGAACCGCCGCCACCCGGCGGAGCGCGGGCGCCGCCCTGACCGTCGCTGCCCTGGTCGCCCCGCTGCTGCTGGCCGGCGCCGGCAGCGCCTCGGCCGACCCGGACCCGGCGCGCAAGGGCGCCAAGCTGGCCTCCCGGCTGGTCGAGGCGAGCAGCGCCCGGGATGCCCGGGCCACGCTGGCCGCGCTCCAGCTGATCGCGGACCGCAACGGCGGTACCCGGCCGGCCGGTTCGAAGGGGCACGACCAGTCCGCGCAGTACGTCTACGAGCAGGCGCGGCGGGCCGGACTCAACGTGTCCAAGCAGGAGTTCGTCTACACCTACTTCGAGGCCCGCTCCGAGCACCTCGACGTGGTCTCCCCGAAGGCCGAGTCGGTGCCGGTGATCGCCATGACGTACTCGGTGAGCGGTCCGGAGGCGGGCCTGACCGCGGACCTGGCGGTCGCTCCGGTCGGCGCCACCACCGGCTGCACGCCCGCCGACTACCCGGCGGGCGCCTTCACCGGCAAGATCGCCCTGATCCGGCGCGGCGGGTGCAGTTTCGCCGAGAAGCAGGCCGCCGCGGCCGGCGCGGGGGCGGCCGGGGCGATCATCTACAACAACACCGAGGGCAGCCTCAACGGGACGCTCAGCGAGCCGACGGCGGGGAGGATCCCGACCGGCGGGATCACCGAGGCCGCGGGCGAGGCGCTGGCCGCCCAGGCCGCCGCCGGGCCCGTCCGGGTGACCCTGGACGTCCGCACCTTCATGGAGCAGCGCAAGACCTGGAACGTCATCGCCGAGACCCGCGGCGGCGACCCGAACCACACCGTGATGGTCGGCGCGCACCTCGACTCCGTCCCCGAGGGGCCGGGCATCAACGACAACGGCTCCGGCACGGCCGGAATCCTGGAGGTCGCGAGGAACCTCAGCGTCCACCCGGTGAAGAACAAGGTCAGGTTCGCCTGGTGGTCGGCCGAGGAGTTCGGCCTCAAGGGCGCCGAGAAGTACGTGACCTCCCTCTCCGACGCGGAGAAGAAGAAGATCAGCCTCTACCTCAACTTCGACATGATCGCGTCCCCCAACTACGCGCAGTTCGTCTACAACGGCTCCGGTAGCGCGGGCGGAGACGCGGGCCCCGAGGGCTCGGCCCAGCTGGAGCGGGACATCAACGGCTACCTGGAGGGCCGGGGCCTGCCGCACGACCCGACCGCCTTCGACGGCCGTTCCGACTACGGTCCGTTCATCGACGCGGGCATCCCGGCCGGCGGCACCGACACCGGTGCCGAGAAGGTCAAGTCCCCTGAGCAGGCGGCCCGTTACGGCGGCACGGCCGGCGTCGCGTACGACCCGTGCTACCACAAGGCCTGCGACAACCTGGGCAACATCGACATGGGCGCCTTCGACGTCAACATCGACGTGATCGCGAACGCCGTCGGCACCTACGCCTGGGACCTCTCCTCGCTGCACCGGCCCGTCCCGGCCCAGCGCCCGGCCGTGAAGGCGGCGCCCGGCGCCGGCTCGGGCACGACGGGTATCGGCGGCACCAACGGCGACCGCTTCCACGGCGTGGCGGCCTGACGCCCGGGTGGGCCCACCGCCGCCCCCGGCCGGCGGGCCCACCCGACCGCCGTACGCGACTGCTCCATCCGGGACCTCCCTCCGTCATCGGCCCTGGTGGCCACGGGTGCCGTCACCGTAGCGGAGAGCACTGACAAATCCGGCCGCGGGCCGGTACGGTGCCGCGCGGGGCGCATCCGCCGAGACCCGGTGGGTGCGCCGAGCACGGTCCTGACACCATGGGACCGAGATCACGACACCGTGACACCCTCGGAGGAGTCAGCAACATGAGCACGCACTACGACGTCGTCGTCCTCGGCGCGGGCCCGGGCGGCTACACCGCCGCCGTCCGTTCGGCCCAGCTGGGGCTGAAGGTCGCGGTCATCGAGGCCAAGTACTGGGGCGGCGTCTGCCTCAACGTCGGCTGCATCCCCTCCAAGGCCCTGCTGCGCAACGCCGAGCTCGCCCACATCTTCACCAAGGAGGCCAAGACCTTCGGCATCAAGGTCGAGGGCCAGGTGACCTTCGACTTCGGCGAGGCCTTCCGGCGCAGCCGGTCGGTGGCCGACGGCCGGGTCAAGGGCGTCCACTACCTGATGAAGAAGAACGGCATCACCGAGTACGACGGCTGGGGCACCTTCGTCGACGACCACACCCTCCAGGTGGCGCTCAGCGGCGGCGGCTTCGACGTCGTCACCTTCGACCACTGCGTCATCGCCGCCGGTGCCACCACCCGCCTGCTGCCCGGCACCAGCCTGAGCGACCGCGTGGTCACCTACGAGGAGCAGATCCTCACCGAGCAGCTGCCGGAGAGCATCATCATCGCGGGCGCCGGCGCGATCGGCGTCGAGTTCGCCTACGTGCTGCACAACTACGGCGTGAAGGTCACCATCGTCGAGTTCCTGGACCGCGTGGTGCCGCTGGAGGACGTCGAGGTCTCCACCGAACTCGCCAAGCAGTACCGCAAGCTGGGCATCGAGGTGCTGACCTCCACCCGGGTCGAGTCGATCGACGACAGCGACCCGAACGCCAAGGTCCGGGTCACCGTCACCAAGGACGGCCAGCAGCAGGTGCTGGAAGCCGACAAGGTGCTCCAGGCGATCGGCTTCGCGCCGCGGGTCAACGGCTACGGCCTGGAGAACACCGGGGTCAAGCTCACCGACCGCAACGCCATCGCGGTGGACGGCCGCGGCCGCACCAGCGTCGAGCACATCTTCGCGATCGGCGACGTGACCGCCAAGCTGATGCTCGCGCACGCCGCCGAGACGATGGCCGTGATCGCCGCCGAGACCATCGGCGGGGCGGAGACCATGGAGGTCGACTTCGCCATGATCCCGCGCGCCACCTACTGCCAGCCGCAGATCGCCTCCTTCGGCTACACCGAGGCGCAGGCCCGCGACCTGGGCTACGACGTCAAGGTCGCCAAGTTCCCGTTCACCGCCAACGGCAAGGCGCACGGGCTCGGCCACCCGATCGGCTTCGTCAAGGTCATCAGCGACAGCACCCACGGCGAGCTGCTCGGCGCCCACCTGATCGGCCCCGAGGTCACGGAGCTGCTGCCGGAGCTGACGCTGGCCCAGCAGTGGGACCTGACCGTCCACGAGGTCGCCCGCAACGTGCACGCCCACCCGACCCTGGGCGAGGCGGTCAAGGAGGCCATCCACGGCCTCGCCGGTCACATGATCAACATGTGACGCGCCCTCCCCGAGCGCATGCCGCGCCCCCGTCGAGCGACCGCTCGGC
>NZ_JBHVEU010000661.1:0-3305 GCF_042802075.1 Kitasatospora sp. NPDC057518 | reverse complement strand
TCCCGACTGTGCTCCCCGTCGGCGGGGCGGGCCCCGCGGGCGAGCCGCTCGACCTCAGCAACTGGGGCTCCGCGTACGCCGACCACAGCGTCCTCGCCCCCGGCAGCGACATCGAGGGCGCCGCCCCGGGCGGCGGGACCGCGGCCCTGACCGGCAGCAGCTTCGCCACACCGCTGGTGAGCGGCGTCGCCGCCCTGCTGGTCGCCGCGCGGCTCCGGGCCGGCCTCCCGCCCGACCCCCGGGCGGCCGGCCAGGCCCTGCTACGGGGCGCGCACTCCGCACCCTGCGCACCCGCCGAGGCACCGGAGTGCCGGCGGCGGCTGACCGGCCACCTGGACGCGGCCCGGGCGTACGAGCTGATCACCCGAGGAGACCTGACGGAAGATCCGGCCCGAGCCGGGACCACGGCGGACGGCGCCCGCCGCACCACCCTCTCCCCCGAGGTCGGGGTCGCCACGGCCGGCGCACCCGCACTGCTCGGGACCTCCCCTTACGACTCGCACGAGGGAGCCAGCACCATGGACACCCAGAGCGTTCCCGCCGCCACCGCAGAGGCCGCGCAGGCCGTTCAGGCCGCCCCCGCGGCCCAGGCGGTACCCGGACCAGAGGCCGTCCAGGCCTTCCAGGCCGTACCGGCCGCGCAGAGCGCACCGTACGAAGCCGTCACCCCGGCCGGAGCCCCCGCCGGAGTGACGGGCGCCATCGCCGCGGGCGCGCAGCCCGTGGGCGCCGCACCCGTCCCGCCGCCCGTGCCACTGACCGCGCCCGCCCCGGCCGCGCCCGCGCCGCCCACCGGCGCGACGGCGCTCGGCCAGGCCCCGGCGGCCCCCTGCGCGTGCCAGGGCGGCGGGCCGTCGGGGGCCGGGCTGTCACCGTCGGGCGGCGCACCGACAGGCGGCGGCGTGCGGCCCTCCTGCGCCTCCACCAACAACCGCCCGCTGGTCTTCGCGATCGGCCAGGTCGGCGTGGACTTCCAGACCGAGGCCCGCCGGGACAGCTTCCGCCAGCTGATGGACCCCGTCGAGCGGGACGTCGAGGGCCATCCGGAACAGACCAAGGAACTGCCCGCCAATCCCTACGACGCCGAGCAGTTGCACCGGTACCTGACCGCCAACCCGTGGGCCTCCGACAAGGTCACCTGGACGCTGAACCTGGAAAGCACGCCGATCTACGCGATGGAGGCCGAAGCCGCGGCCGGCATGGACTGGGCCGGCACGCCCGTCGTGGACCTCGGGGCCACGAAGGACGACGTGGAGGCGCTCATCAACGACCGCGCCAGGCTCGCGGACGTCCTGATGGCACTCGCCTCGCCCCCGCCTCCGGTGTCCACGGTCTACCGGTCGTTCCGGGACGCGTACCTCGGCCACCACCGGTTCGCCCAGGACGACGACGGCTACATCTCCCGGATCTCGGTCCCCGGCCGGCTCACCGACCGGACCGTCCGGCTGTTCTCCGGGCAGGTCGTGCCCGTCGTCGAGGTCAAGAGCCGCGGCATCTACATCTGGTACCAGAAGCAGCTGGTGGACGCCGTGGTGAAGGCCGTCCTGGGGCAGGCCGAACGGGACGCCCTGACGGTCAACGAGGCCTACATCCGCAAGACCATGGACGCGTTCCTGGACAAGGTCTACTACCAGTTCCGCAACCTCGGGCAGACCTCCGCCGACCGGGCGCTGAACTCCGCCGGCACCAACGCGTTCTCGGTCGCCGAGACCATCAGCAAGGCCATGCTGCTGGGCCAGAGCATCCCCAGCACCGCCACCGGGGGCAACGATCAGACCTCCCTCTACTGCATCGACACGATCTCCGTCACCAAGAGCCCGTACTGCCGCATGGGCTCGGACTGCCAGGACGTCAAGGTGGGCTTCTTCGACCCCGAGGACGAGCGGCACGCGCGGGTCAACATGCTGTTCACGATCGACGTCAGCGACGAGTTCCCCGTCACCCTGGCGCCCGCCCACCAGTTCCTGGAGTCCTGAGCGCACGGCACCACCGGTGCCCGCACCGACGCAAGGACCCCACGCCATCCGTCAGGAGGAGGCGGATCATGAAACCCCCCGCACGGTTCCCCAAGCCCACGGCCAACCTCCCGGTCCTGGCCCCGCCGGTTCGTCGGGACGGCCCGGAAGAAGCAGGCCGGCAGTCCGGCGGCCCCGGCGTCGTGCCGGCCCGGTCGGCCTGTTCCAGCCTCACCGGCCCGGCCCGGAGCATGTGCTACGCCGCCCTCTGACGGTCCGTCCCCCACGGGCCCGACGAAGGACGGGCGCACCACGGCAACACGAGAAGGGATGAGCAGAAATGATCCACGAAGAATTCCGTGAGGGCCACCGGACGTGGTCCCCCACCCCGCAACTCCCGAAGCTGGCCCCGCCGGTCGACCGCACCGGTCACACCGGCGGTGCCCTGGGGCAGGCCCCGGGCGTCGAGGCCGACGCCTTCTGGGACCAGCTTGCCAACACCGCCCTGCAGGTGATCCCGAAGCTCTTCTGACACGGCACCACGCGCCGGCGACGGCTCCCGAACGGTCCGTCGCCGGCCACACCGCCCGGTGACGCCACCGCGCGGAACCAGCCACCGGAGCTCCGAACAGGAGAGGCAGAACCATGCACGAGCAGCCGCCGCCCCAGGTGCCGCCGATCGACCGCACGGTCGGCTACGAGGCCTATCTGAAGGTGGTCAAGGAAGCCGTCAGCGTGGACGACAGTCAGAACCCGGCCATGCCGCCCAGCAATGTGATCATGGGATTCAGCGGCCGGTCGCCTCGGACCTGCGCTTCGGTCGACGCCACACGCGTGGACACCGAGGACTCGGCCCCGGCTCCGGCCGCTCTCCCGACCACGCTGATCATGGACGGCCCCGGGGGACTCTACGGCCCCAGCTTCGCGGACCCGGCCCCCTGGGCCTGCGGCGGTGCCCCCACCCCCGGCTGCGTGCCGCCACCACCACCCGCCATCGGAGGCCGCCGCTGACCCCTACCAGCCATCCCGGACGGCCCCGTCCCGGAGTTCCGAGCAGCTCCGCTCCGCGCCGTCCGCCCCACGGAACCAGCACACGAGAAGGGAAGCGCGACCATGACCATGGAAGAGTTCCACGACGAACACCGGGCGTGGACCCCCACCCCGCAGCTGCCGAGGCTCGCGCCGCCGGTCGACCGGACCGGTCACAGCGGCGGTGCCCTGGGGCAGGCTCCGGGCGTCGAGGCCGACAGCTTCTGGGACGACCTCGCCAGCGTCGCCCAGGTGGCCGCCCCGATCGCCCTGGCAGCGCTCTGACGGTGTCCTCCCCCGTGCCGGCGGCGGGGCCGTTCC
>NZ_JBHVEU010000660.1:0-3311 GCF_042802075.1 Kitasatospora sp. NPDC057518 | reverse complement strand
AAGCCGGCCCGGCCGGCTTCCCACTCCCGGCCGCCTCCACGGCCCGGCCGACCTCGCCGTCAGCCGAAGGCGGCCAACAGCCGCCGCTCCTTGGCGGGTTCGATGCCGTGCCGCACCGCCGCCCCCGGCCGCCCCTTGCGCCCCTCGGCGTCGGTGTCCTCGACCGGCCCGCGCGTCCGCAGCCACTCCCAGGTGTCCCGCGCCGTCTCGGCGAACGGCCGGCAGCGCAGCCCGGCCGCCTCCGCCCGGCCGGTGTCGGCCAGCCAGACGCCCGCCAGCTCGGGCAGGTCCGGTGCCCAGAGCGGGAGTTCGGTCCACCAGTCGACCCGGTCCGGCCCCTCGGCGAGCAGCGGCCCGTCCGGGACCGGGACCAGCTCGGTGTCCGCGGCGCCCGCCACCTCCCGGCAGGTCTCCAGCCACTCGCCGAAGCGGAGCCGCCCCGGCGGCGCCGTCGTGACGAACCGCCCCGCCGTCCCGGCCGTCAGCAGGTCCAGCCCGAAGGCGGCGAAGTCCCGGACGTCGATCACCTGCATGGTCCGCCGCGGATCCCCCGGGGCGAGCACCCGCCCGCCGCGCGCCATCCGCTCCAGCCACCAGGGCAGCCGGCCGCCGAACTCGTACGGCCCGACGAGCAGCCCGCTGTTCAGCACCAGCGTGCGCCCGGCGCCGAACCCCGCCAGTACGGCGCGCTCGCAGCCGGCCTTCAGGGCGTTGCCGGGCGGCTGGTCGGGCGGGGTGTCGGCGGGGCAGGGGTGCGGCGCGGAACCCTCGTCGACCACGTGGGCGGGCCAGTCGGCGAAGGCGTGCACGGAGGAGACGAAGGTGTAGTGCCCGGCCCGCCCGCGCAGCAGCCGGGCGCTCAGCGCGGCCTGGGCGGGCTGCTGGGCGGAGGTGTCGACGACGGCGTCCCAGCCGCGGCCGTCGACCAGCCGGGCGAGGTCCCCGGCGCTGTCGCGGTCGCCCCGGACGGCCTCGACACCGGGCAGGTCGGCGGCGCTGCGGCCGCGGTTGAAGGTGGTCACCCGGTGGCCCCTGGCGAGGGCCTCGGCAGCGTAGGCCCGTCCGAGGAAGGACGAGCCCCCAAGCAGGAGGATCTTCATACCGACGACCCTCTCCCGGCCGCCCCGCCGGTACGCCCGGATCAGCGCACAGCAGATCCCGGCGGGCGGAAGCCGCGCGGCGTCCGGTCCGACGTGCCGCCCCACCCGGCCCCGCTTAGCATCCGAGGTGTACCGCGGTCGGCGACCGCACCCCGGCCCGGTGCGCGACCCGGACGGCGGACCCGCCCGCCGCGCCGGCACCGACGGCCCGCCGGCGTCGAGCGTCCCACCGGTGCCGCGCCGGCGCCGCCGCCCCCGCCGACCGGCTGCCCGCCCCGGACGAAGGACCCGTGATGAACCAGCCCGAGCTGGAGGCCCTGGCCGCCGACGCGTACGTCTACGGCTACCCGCTGGTCGCCGGCCTCACCATGGTCGAGCGCTTCGACCGCGGCGGCCTGGGCACCCTGCCGGCGGCGCCGTTCAACCACCTCAGCCACGCCACCCGGCTGGCCGGTCCGGCCGACCGCTTCGTCTCGGTCAACAACGACACGGTCTACTCGATCGCCCAGCTCGACCTCTCCGAGGGCCCGCAGGTGCTGCGCGTCCCGGACACCGCCGGCGCCTACTACGTGCTGCAGATCATCGACGCCTGGACGGACAACGTCGCCTACCTCGGCCGCCGGGCCACCGGCACCGGCGCGCAGACCTGGCTGATCGTCCCGCCCGGCTGGCACGGCACCCCCTCGGACCCCGACCGGGTGATCGAACTGCCGACCACCGTCGGCACCCTCGTCGGCCGCTTCGCCTGCGCCGGCCCGGACGACTTCCCCCGGGTCCGGGCCCTCCAGGCCGCCCTCGAACTGGAACCGCTGGAACCCGGAGGCCTGGTCGCCGGACTCCCCGAACCGGACGCGGACGTCCCCGAGCGGCTGGCCTTCTTCGAGCGGCTGCGGGTCTGGATGCAGGCCTTCCCGCCCGCCACCGCCGACATCGAGTACCAGCGCCGCTTCGCCCCGCTCGGCCTGCTCGACGACGGCGCCTCGCCGTACCGCGCGGCCGCCGCCGAATGGACACTGGCGCTGGCCAAGGGCCTGGCCGCCGGCCGCGAACGGGTCGAGGACGCCACCCGCCCGCCCGAGGACCACCCGCCCGGCGAGTGGCGCAGCGCCCTCCACCTCTTCGACTACAACACCGACCACCTGGGCCCCGGCACCCTCGACGACCCCGAGTGGCGCATCCCCGACCGCCGCGCCGCCTACCTCAGCCGGGCCGCCGCCGCCCGGGCCGGCCTCTGGGGCAACCACGCCTACGAGGCCTCGTACGCGATGACCTACGACGACTCCGACGGCCGGCCCCTCACCGGCCTCCACGACTACACCCTGCGCTTCGACCAGCCGCCCCCGGCCGGGGCGTTCTGGTCCGTCACGATGTACTCCGTCCCGGACTACTACCTGGTGGAGAACCCGATCGACCGCTACTCGATCGGCGACCGCACCCCAGGACTGGTCCACGGCGAGGACGGCTCCCTCACCCTGACCCTCCGGCACGACCAGCCCGAGGACCCGACCGCCGCCGCCAACTGGCTCCCCACCCCACCCGGCGAGTTCCGCCCCATCCTCCGCATCTACCAACCCGAACCCGCCGTCCTGGACGGCACCTACCAAGTCCCCCCGATCCACCGCCTCTGACTGCCCCGGGCCCACCCCGCCCCGCCGCCCCTGGACCCCAACCCGCCGCCACCCCGGCCCCTACCGCGCCCGCTGCGCCGCCGCCCCAGCTCCCACCCCGCAAGCCGCGCTGCCCCGTGACCCCGCCGCGCACACCCCGCCACCCGAGCTCCCACCCCCGCACGCCCCGCCACCCCCAGACCCCAACCCGCCAGAACCCCGGCCCCTACCGCGCACGCCCCACCGTCACCCCGGACCTACCACGCACGCTCCGCCGCGATCCCGGCTCCCACCCCGGGTCCCTGCTGCGCCCGCCCCGCCGCCCCTTGATTCCCGCCCCCGCCGGCCCCAGACCCCAGCCCGCCAGCACCCCGGATTCTGCCGCGCACGCTGCGCCGCCATCTCGGACCTACCGCGTACACCCCGCGTGCCGCGCTGCCATCCCGGCCCCTGCCGCGCCCGCCCCGCCGCCACTCACCTCGGGCCCCACCCCGCACGCCCCGCCAGCACCCCGGATCCCGCCGCGCACGAGAAGTCGGGTGGGCCGACTTCTCGTGCGTTCCCGGTTTTGCGGGCGGGATTATGGCGGTCGGTCTACGTACTG
>NZ_JBHVEU010000659.1:0-3313 GCF_042802075.1 Kitasatospora sp. NPDC057518 | reverse complement strand
CGTCCCACCAGCCGCGGCGCTGCGCCGGGATCGTCGGGGCCGCCGGGACGCCCTGTTCCGGCGCCGCCTTCGCCTGTTCGGCCCCTGTCTCCACCCCTGCCTCCGCCTCCGCCTTCGCGTCGGCCTCCGCCAGCTCCGCCTCCGCCACCGAGAGCGGGTCCGGCTCGATGTCGCGGGCGGTGAACTCCACCGGCAGCGCCGTCAGGTGCCGGGAGATCCAGGCCGAGCTCCAGACCAGCTCCTCCTCGGGCACCGCGAGCCGGACGTCCGGCAGCAGGGTGAGCAGGATGTCGATCCCGGCCTCGGCGACGTGCCGCCCGATGTCCTGGCCGGGGCACTCGTGCGGCCCGGCGCCGAAGGACAGGTGGGAGCGGTTGCCGTACAGCGGGGCCGCCAGGTCGGGGCGGACCACCGGGTCGACGTTGGCCGCCGCGAGCCCGAGCAGCAGCAGGTCCCCGGCCCGGATCTGCTGGCCGCCCAGCTCGGTGTCGGCGGTCGCCCAGCGGCCGGCCACCAGGGACATCGGCGGGGAGTCCCAGAGCACCTGGTCCAGCGCCTCGCCCAGGGTCATCTGGCCGCCGGAGAGGTGGGCGCGGAAGCGCGGGTCGGTGAGCACCATCTTCAGCGAGTCGGCGATCAGGTTGACGGTGGTCTCGTTCGCGGCGAGCAGCACCACCCGCAGGTGCTCCATCACCTCGTCCTCGGTCAGCCCGGCCGGGTGCGCCAGCAGACGGCTGGTCAGGTCGTCGCCGGGGTGCTCGCGCTTGAGGGCGATGGTCCGGCGCAGACCGGCGACCACGTACTCGTTGCTGGCGATCGCCGTCTCGGTGCCCTTCATCAGGTCCCGGGCGGCGGTCACCAGCTGCGGCCCGTACTCGTCCGGCATGCCGAGCAGCTTGGTCATCACCAGCATGGGCAGGTGCTCGGCGAACTGGGAGATCAGCTCGGCCTGGCCGGTCGGCCCGACCACCTGGACCAGGTCGGTGGTGAAGCGGCGGACGTGGCGGCGGATGCCGCGCCGGTCGAAGCCGTTCAGGCCGTCCAGCAGGGCCCCGCGCAGCCGGCGGTGCTCGTCGCCGTCGGCGAACACGCAGATCGGCTGCCAGGCGACCACCGGCAGCAGCGGGGAGTCGGGCGGGACCTCGTTGTTGCGGAAGGCGTTCCACAGGCGCGAGTCCCGGGAGAACAGCGTGGGGGTGCGCATCACGGTGATGTTGGTGCCGTGGCCGAGCACCAGCCAGGCCGGGTGGTCGCCGTGCAGTAGCACCGGGGCGACCTCGCCGTGCTCGGCGCGCAGCTTGTCGTACAGGACCGTCGGGTCGGCCTCGGCCTCCGGGCCGTACAGGCGGCGCAGGCCGCCGGGGCCGGTCGGGGCGATGCCGCCGCCCGCGTGGGCCGGGCAGCCGGGCGGCGGGGCGGTGGCCGGCGCGGAGCCGACGGATTCGGGGCCGGCGGGTTCGGGGATCGGGGTGGTCACGGGGTCTCCGGTCGCGGGTGGGGTTCGGTGACGAGCGGACGGGCTCGGGCGGACGGTGGGTGGCCGGCGAGCGGGCATGGGTGCCTGCTCAGCCGGTGGCCGGGACGGCCAGCTCGTACAGGTAGTGCATCAGGGTCATCAGGGTGTCCCGGCTGGACTCCCGGCTGCGCGCGTCGCAGCTGACGATCGGCACCTCGGACGGCAGGTCCAGCGCGCTCCGCAGCTCGTCGAGCGGAACGGCCGGGGCCTCCGGGAAGCTGTTGACGGCCACCACGAAGGGCACACCGCGCTCCTCCAGCCGCCCGATCACCTCGAAGCTGACCTCCAGCCGCCGGGTGTCCACCAGGACCACCGCGCCCAGGGCGCCCTCGAACAGGCCGTTCCAGAGGAACCAGAACCGCTCCTGGCCGGGGGTGCCGAAGACGTACAGCACGAGCCGGTCGCTGATGCTGATCCGGCCGAAGTCCATGGCGACGGTGGTGGAGGTCTTCTGCTCGACGCCGGTCGGGTCGTCCACCCCGACCCCGGCCTGGGTCATGGTCTCCTCGGTGGTCAGCGGGCGGATCTCGCTGACCGCGCTGACCAGCGTCGTCTTGCCGACGCCGAAGCCGCCGACCACCACCACCTTGACCGCCGTGGTGACGGAGTCCGGCAGCAGGTCCGCCCCGGCCGGCCCGACCACCGTGTCAGAGCCGCTGAAGTCCATGGATCACCGCCTCCAACAGGGCACGGTCGGGGAGTTCCGCCGCGGGCACGGCGGCGCTGCGGGCCTCGATCAGCCCGTCGTCGAGCAGGTCCGCCAGCAGCACGATGACCACGCTGACGGGGAGCTCCAGGTAGGCGGAGACCTCCGCGACCGAGAGCGGGGAGCGGCACAGCCGCAGGATCGCGGCGTGCTCCGGCTGGTGGGCGGGGGTCGGCTCCGCGCGGGAGACGATCAGGGTGACCAGGTCGAAGACCCCCGGCCCCGAGGGGCCGCTGCGGCCCCGGGTGATGACGTACAGCCGGTCGGGCTCGGGGCCGTCCCAGCCGCCCTGCGCGGCCGTCATGCCACCGCCTCACTGTGCTCGTTCATGTGCCCGTCCCGCCGCCGGAGCTCGGCGCGGCAGGGCGGGACGGGTGGCGGTTCACGCGACCGCCTCGGGGTTGCGCGGCGGCGTGGACAGGTGCTCGCCGATCCGGGCGACCAGGTCGCGCATCTGGTGGCTCACCAGCCCGGCGTCCACGCCCTCGTCGGCGAGCACCGCGAGGTAGGCGCGGTCACCGGCGGCCATCAGGTAGAAGTAGCCGCCGTCCACCTCGATCACCACCAGCCGCATCGAGCCGTCGCCGTGCGGGAACTCGTGGCCGATCGCGCCGGCCAGGCTCTGCAGCCCGGCACAGGCGGCGGCGAGGCGGTCGGCGGTGTCCGGGTCGGTGCCGTACTGGGCGATCCGCAGGCCGTCGGCGGACAGCACGATGACGTGGCGCACGCACGGGACGCTGTGCGCGAGGTCGTTGAGGATCCAGTCCATGTTGCTGCGGTGCGGAATCACTGCTCGCCTTTCCCTGCCGTCTCTTCACTGGTGTGTGCGGCGCTGGTGCGTCCGGCACCCGACTGCCCGGCGTCCGTCTGCCCGGCGTCCGTTCGTCCGGCACCGGTCTGTTCGGCGTCCGTGGCGCGCCCGGCGCCCGCAGGTCCGGACGGGCTCGGCCCGGTCCCCTTGATGCCGTCCATGAACGCCTCCAGCCACAGGCCCGGCTGCTTCGGCTCCTTGGCGGGGCGCGACGCCTGGACCGGCGGGCCGGCCAGCGGCCCAGGCGGCTGCGCCGTCGGCCCGCCGGGCTGCGCGGTGC
>NZ_JBHVEU010000658.1:0-3324 GCF_042802075.1 Kitasatospora sp. NPDC057518 | reverse complement strand
GCCCCGCTCCCCGCGGGGCCGCCCTTCGGCGTCCCCGGTCCGCTCAACATCACAGTCGTACGACCAAACATGCCTGAATGCGGGTGATTTGCCCGTGATGGACCAGTGCGCCGCAACCGCGACCCGGCCCCCTCGTTCTAATCTGACGACTGTCATATCCCTGCGGCCACCCAGGATGGATCCTCATGTCAGCGGCACCGCCTGACAACGACGTGCTGTGGGCCCGAGGGATCGTCAAGTCCCATGACGGCACCCCCGCCCTGCGCGGCATCTCGATCGGCGTCCGCGAGGGCGAGGTGCTCGCCGTCACCGGCCCGCGCGGCTCCGGCAAGAGCACCCTGCTCGGCTGCCTCTCCGCGCAGCTCCCGGTCGACGAGGGCGAGGTCTGGTTCAACAGCGCCCCCGTGCACACCCTCGCCCGGGCCGGCCGCGAACGGCTGCGCCGCGACCGCTTCGGCTTCGTCGGCTCGGAGCCCCACCTGGTGCCCGAACTGACCGCCCGGGAGAACGTCGCCCTGCCGCTGCTGCTCGCCGGGGCCGGCAACAAGGCCGCCTACACCGCCGCCGACGAGTGGCTGGAACGCCTCGACGTCGGCGACTGCGCCCGGCTGCGCCCCGAGCGGCTCGTCCAGAGCCGGCGCCAGCGGGTCGCCGTCGCCCGCGCCCTGGCCCCGCTGCCGCCCGTGGTCTTCGCCGACGACCCCACCGCCCCGCTGCACCGCGAGGCCGCCGACCAGGTCATGCGGATACTGACCAGCGCGGCCCGGTCCCACCAGCTCACCCTCGTCCTGGCCACCCACGACGCCGAACTCGTCCGGTTCGCGGACCGCGCCGTCGCCCTCGTCGACGGACGGCTCACCGCCCCCGTCGCCCCCGTCCCCCGCGGCACCACCGCCCCCGGGGCCAACGGGGCGCCCGCCGTCACGGCCACCCGCCGCTGACGGCGCCGGGCCGCCGAACGCCGAGCCACCGAACGCCGCCGAGCCGCTGAAAGAGTCGACGTGTTCTATCTCCGTCTGGCCCGGGGCTACCGGGTGCCCGACCTCGGCCGCTGGCTGCTCACCGCGCTGGCCGCCGCCGTGGTCGCCGCCTTCCTGCTGCGCTCCCTCGGCCGGGCGATGAGCGACCCGGCCGGCGGCGCCGGCCCGCTGGCCCGGCTGCTCTGGTGCCTGCCCCCGCTCGCCGCCGTCGCCTGGTTCGCGGCCGTCGCCGCCCGCGCGGTGCCCGCCCGGCGGCCCGAGCGGATCGCCGGCCTCACCGCCGCCGGGGCCGGCTCCCACCGGATCCGGACGCTGATCGCCGGCGAGGTCGCGCTCGCCTCCACCCTCGGCAGCGTGCTGACCCTGCTGGCCTTCCTGGTGCTGCGCAACGACGTCGCCGGGCCCGGGCTCGCCCCCGACCTCGGCATGGGCGTGCCGCTGCCGGCCGCCGCACCGGTCGCCCTGCTCGCCCTGGTCCCGCTCACCGCCGGCACCGCCGCCGCCTGCGCGGTGCCCGTCACCGAGACCCTGCCCGGCGGCCGCACCCAGGCCCCGACCGGCTTCGGCGTCTGGCGGATCGCCCTGGCGACCGGACTGGGCGTCATCGGCGCCGCGCTCGAACTCATCGCCCTGCGCCCCGGCGCCGCCGCCGACGGCCGCCCGATCCACCTGCCCGCCGGGCTCGGCAGCACCAGCACCGCCGCCCTCGGCGGCTGGGCCGCCAGCGCGCTCGGCCTCGCCCTGCTCACCGGCCCGCTGCTGGGCTGGGCCGGGCGGCTGCTCGCCGTCGGACGGCCCACCCCGCTGCGGCTGCTGGCCGGGCGCGGGCTCACCGCCCAGGCCCGGCGGCTCGGCGCACCGCTGGCCGTGCTCACCCTCGCCGTCGCGCTGGTGCTCACCACCGTCCGCTACTGGATCGGCACGCCCGACAGCGCCGACGCGCTGCCCGCGGTCGAGGCCTGCCTGGTGCTCGGCTGCGCGGCCGCCGCGGTGGTCACCCGGCTCGCCGAGGTCCGCACCGACCGCCGGGAGGTCACCGACGCGCTGCTGCGCCTCGGCACCTCGCCCCGGCTGCTGTTCGGCGCGGTCGCGCTGCGCACCCTCGCGGTGGGCAGCACGCTGCTGCTGACCGGCGGGGCGACCGCCGCACTGGCGGCCGCCGGCCTGCGCTGACCCGCGCCACGCGCCTGGCGCCCGTCCTAGCCCGCCGCGGCGAGCTGGCCGCAGGCGCCGTCGATCTCCTGGCCGCGGGTGTCGCGGACGGTCGTCGGCACGCCGTGCGACTGGAGGCGGCGGACGAACTCGCGCTCGTCCTCGGGCCGGGAGGCCGTCCACTTGGAACCCGGGGTCGGGTTCAGCGGGATCAGGTTGACGTGCACCCGGTGGTTCTTGATCAGCCGGCCGAGCAGGTCGGCCCGCCAGGCCTGGTCGTTGATGTCCTTGATCAGCGCGTACTCGATGGAGATCCGGCGGCCGGACTTCTCCGCGTAGTTCCAGGCCGCGTCCAGCACCTCGGCGACCTTCCACCGGGTGTTCACCGGGACCAGCTCGTCGCGCAGCTCGTCGTCCGGGGCGTGCAGCGACAGCGCCAGACGGCAGCTGAGGCCCTCGTCGGCGAACCGGTTCATCGCCGGGACGAGGCCGACGGTGGAGACCGTGATGCCGCGCTGGGACAGGCCGAAGCCGTCCGGGGCCGGGTCGGTCAGCCGGCGGATCGCGGCCAGCACCCGGTTGTAGTTGGCCAGCGGCTCGCCCATGCCCATGAAGACCACGTTGGACAGCCGCGCCTCGCCGCCGGGGATCTCCCCCGCCTTGAGCGCGCGCATCCCGGAGGCGATCTGCTCGACGATCTCGCCGGTGGACAGGTTGCGGGTCAGACCGGCCTGGCCGGTGGCGCAGAACGGGCAGTTCATGCCGCAGCCGGCCTGCGAGCTGATGCACATGGTGACCCGGTCCGGGTAGCGCATCAGCACGGACTCCACGAGCGTGCCGTCGAACAGCTTCCAGAGCGTCTTGCGGGTGGCGTCGTCGTCGCAGGAGACGTGCCGGACCACCGACATCAGCTCGGGCAGCAGGCTCCCGGTGAGCTTCTCCCGGCTGGCGGCGGGGATGTCCGTCCAGCTCGCCGGGTCGTTCGACATCCGGCCGAAGTAGTGGTTGGAGAGCTGCTTGGCGCGGAACGGCTGCTCGCCCAGCTCGGCGACGGCCTCCTTGCGCTCGGCGGGGCTCAGGTCGGCGAGGTGTCGCGGGGGCTTGGCGCCACGCGGCGCGACAAAGGTGAGTTCTCCGGGCTTAGGCATGGTTGTTCCAGTGTCGCAGACGCGCGAGGGCCCCGGACGCCAGG
>NZ_JBHVEU010000657.1:0-3327 GCF_042802075.1 Kitasatospora sp. NPDC057518 | reverse complement strand
CGGGCGTGACGGCTCCGGTGCCGCCGCAGCCGGCGAGCAGCGGCGTGGCGAGCGCGGCGGCGAGGAGCAGCGCCGCCGGGCGGCGGAGGGTGCGACGGGTTCCGGTGCTGCGGTTCGTCATGGCCCTTCGACGCGCCGCCCCCGGATCGGGTTCCGGCCCGTACGGCGTCAGTCCCAGAGCGCCCCGAGCTCCAGCAGTTCGTCCCGGTGCTCGATCCGCTCCACCCAGTCGGCCGGCCAGGCCGCCTCGCCGTGGTGGGCGCCCGCGAAGGCGCCGGCCAGGCAGGCGAGGGAGTCGGAGTCGCCGCTGGAGTAGGCGGCCCGGCGGACGGCGGCGACCGGGTCGTCGGGCAGCAGCAGGAAGCAGAGCAGGCCGGTGCCGAAGGCCTCCTCGGCGACCCAGCCCTCGCCGGTGGCCAGGCAGGGGTCGGCCTCGACGTCGGGGGCGGCGAGGGCGGCCTCCAGCTGGTCGAGCACCGTGAGGCAGTCGTCCCAGCCGCGGGCGATGACGGCCTGCGGGGAGCTGCCGTACCAGCGGTCGGCGAGGTCGCCGAGCCAGAACTCGTCGTAGCGCTCGCGGCTCGCCAGCGCGTACGCCCGCAGCACCGCCGGCAGCCCGGCGGGCGGGACGCCCTCGGCCAGCTTGCGGACGGCGTACGCGGTGAGGTCGCCGGCGGCGAGCGCGGTCGGGTGGCCGTGGGTGAGCGCGGACTGCAGCTGGGCGGCGCCGGAGAGCTGCCGGGCGTCCAGCTCGCGGATCAGCCCGATCGGGGCGACCCGCATGTTGGCGCCGCAGCCCTTGGATCCGACGTCGCTGGCCTGCTGCCAGCGGTACTCGTCGTGGCTGAGCCGCTCGCAGGCGCGCAGGCAGGTCATGCCGGGGGCGCGGTTGTTCTGCGGGGAGCGCCACCAGTCGACGAACTCCTCGCGGACGGGCCGCACCAGCCGGAGGGGGGTGAGCGGCCCGCGCGCCAGGGCGGTGCGCAGGCCGCGGCCGAGGGCGAGGGTCATCTGGGTGTCGTCGGTGACCAATGCCCGCTGCGGCAACGGGAGCTGCCGCCAGTCCGGGTGGTCGGCAGCGATCACCTCGACGCTCTTGAACTCGGTCGGCCGACCGATCGCGTCCCCGATCGCCAGCCCCAGCAGCGCCCCTGTCGCCTTGCCCACGGCCCTCTCCCCCTCAGTCGTCAGACCTCGACCAGCAGCTCCTTGAGCCCCCGGATCACGTAGCCCGGGTTCCACTCGGGCTCGCGGACCAGCCGCAGGCCCGGCGCCCGGCGCAGCAGGGTGCCGTAGGACTCGGTGAGCTCCAGTCTGGCAAGCGGGGCGCCGAGACAGAAGTGGATTCCGGCGCCGAAGGTGATGTGCGGGTTGTCGGTGCGGCCGAGGTCGAGGCGGTCCGGGTCGGCGAAGCGCTCGGGGTCGCGGTTGGCGGAGCCGAAGAGCAGGGCGATCTCGGCGCCGCGCGGGACGGTGACGCCGCGCACCTCGATGTCCTCCAGGACCCAGCGCTCGAACATCTGCAGCGGGGTGTCCCAGCGCATCAGTTCCTCGACGGCGGTGGGCAGCAGTTCGTCCACCGAGCCGCGCAGCCGGGCGAGCTCCCCGGGGTTGCGGAACAGCGCCCACCAGCCGTTGCCGGTGGTGTTGACGGTCGCCTCGTGGCCGGCGTTGAGCAGCAGCACGCAGGTGGAGATCATCTCCTGCTCGCTGAGCGCGTCGGAGCCCTCCTGGGCCTGGATCAGCGCGCTGATCAGGTCCGAGCCCGGGGCCGCCCGGCGCTCGCGGATCAGGGTGCGCAGGTAGTCGGAGAACTCGGTGCTGGCGGTGACGGCCCGGCGGGCGGCCTCCTCGCTGGGGTTGAGCTCGAACATCCCGGTGATGTCGGCGGACCACGGCCGCAGCAGGTGCCGGTCGCCCTCCGGCACGCCGAGCATCTCGGCGATCACGGCGACCGGCAGCGGCTCGGCGACGGTGGCGATCAGGTCGCCGCCGCCGGCCGCGAGCAGCTCGTCGACCAGCTCGCCGGCCAGCCGCCGCACGGTGGGGCGCAGGCCCTCGACCATGCGCGGGGTGAAGGCCTTGGAGACCAGCCGGCGGATCCGGGTGTGGTCGGGGGCCTCCAGGTCCAGCAGCCCGTTGTCGTTGAGGGTGTGGAAGGGCTCGTGCGCCGGGTCGGGCTCGGGGCGGCCGAACTCCGCGTGGCTGAAGCGGTGGGTGTAGGTGCGGCCCAGCCGGCGGTCGCGCAGCAGGGCGCTGACGTCCTCGTGGCGGGAGACGAGCCACTGGTTCGTCGGCTCGAAGTACGTCACCGGCGCGTGCTCGCGCAGCTCGGCGTACGCGTCGTACGGGTGGGCCACGAACGCCGCCGACCAGGGGTCGAACTTCGCCGTCGTCGTCATCGGTCGATCACTCCAGGCCAGAGGGGGGAAGCCGGAAGGATCATCGTACGCACGCGGTACGTCCGGGAATATGACCCTTCCGGCCCCTGCTCAGGCCCGCTCCAGGACAAGTCGGCGCACCAGCTCCGGGAGCGCCCGGGAGATCGGCTCCCGGATCACCTCGGCCGCGGCCCCGTCGTACGGCGTCGGCTCGCCGTTCACGATGATCAGCTCCGCCCCGCTCCTCACCGCGTCGAGCGGCAGCGCCGCCACCGGGAACACCTGGAGGCTGGTGCCGACCGCGATGAACACGTCGCAGGCCCGAACGATCGCGTCGGCCTGCCCGAGCACCTCCGGGTCGAGGTTCTCGCCGAACATCACCACGCGCGGCTTCAGGATCCCCCCGCAGGCCCGGCACGCCGGGTCCGGCTCCCCCGCCTCGACCCGCGCCAGCGCCTCCGCCATCGGCCCGACCACCCGGCAGCGCAGGCACTGCGTCTCCCGGGCCGTGCCGTGCAGTTCGAGCACCTTGCGGGCGGGCAGCCCGGACTTCTGGTGCAGCCCGTCGATGTTCTGGGTGAGCACCCGCAGCGGCAGACCGGAGCGCTCCAGGTCGACCAGCGCCCGGTGCCCGGCGTTCGGCTCGGCGGCCAGTGCGCCCGTCTCCAGCCGCATCCGCCAGGCCCGCCGGCGCACCTGCGGATCGTCCCGGTACGGCCCGATGGTGACCAGCTCCTCGGCCGACGGGTCCTTCTGCCACAGGCCCTGCGGGCCGCGGTAGTCGGGGATGCCGGAGTCCGTCGAGATGCCCGCGCCGGTGAGCACGGCGATCAGGGGACGCTTCGCGTTCATACCCCGGACGGTACGGGCGGCGGCCCGGCCCCGGCCACCGAAATTCCGGGGGCGCCGGCCCCGCGAACGCCCCGGCCCGGGAAACGCCGAAGGG
>NZ_JBHVEU010000656.1:0-3366 GCF_042802075.1 Kitasatospora sp. NPDC057518 | reverse complement strand
GGTACGGGGTCGGTCAGGGCACCGGGCGCAGGGTGACCGGGGCCGGGGTGAGGGCGCGCAGGACGAGGTCGACGCGCACCTTGGCGGCGCCCGCGCGGTACAGGGCGGTGGAGATCGTCCGTAACTCCTCGGGGCCGGTGCAGGCGAGGCGCAGTTCGAGGTCGGCCTCACCGGCCAGGGCCAGGCCGCTCTGGACGGCGGGGAACTCCGCCGCGAGGCGGTCGAAGTCGAGCGGGACGGGGCCGTGGCTGATCCGGGCGATCGCGTGCAGCGCCCGGGCCGGGCGGGCCCGCCCCGCCGGGTCCGGCTCGTCCGGGACGAGCCGGAGCGGGGCGGTCACCGGTGCTGGAACTGGACGGTCGGGGCCGGGGCGGAGGGCGCCGCGACGGGGGCGCGGCCGGGCGGGGCGGTCCTGGACGGGGCGGTGGCGGAGGGGGCCGCGACCGAGGGGGCGACCAGCCGCGGGTCGAGTACCAGGGTGTCGATCCCGAGCGGGGCGGTGAGGTCGCGGAGGGCGGGCTCGCCGAGCTCGGTGCGGGCCTGGTCGGGCCCGAGGAGGGCGGCGAGGGCCTCGGGGCTGGAGAATCCGACCGCACAGCGGCGGCCGTCGCGCAGGCGGAACAGGCGGAGTGCGGTGGTGCTTCCGGTGCCGGAGACGGTGACCGGAACGTGCCAGACGGCGCGGGCCATGCGAATGCTCCCGAGTGGGGTGGTGGTGCCTGCCGGAACTACTGCCTCGACGCTAGGTCGACCCGGCCCGGGAGGCTCCGGTCCTGACGCGCCGTTGACCGAATGCGGTCGTGCGTTGACGCACTCCTGACGTTCGGCTCACCCGAGTGGACCAAACCACTGGTCGGGCGCTCCGCTTGCCGAGCGCCCCGACCCGGACGACCGTGGAACCCGTCCCCCGTCACGACCTCCGTTCCGTCCTCCACGCCGCCCGTCGGAACGCCCCTCCGGGAGGGCCGGGGCGCCCGCCGGCCGGGCCGGTCCGCGCCCGGAAACGGGGGGAGGTGGAGTCGGAGGCCCGTGACGAGATATCTTGACGTCAAGACGTTGGAGACGTGAAGCGGAGTACCGATGACTGACTCGACCATCATCTATACGCACACCGACGAGGCTCCGGCCCTGGCGACCTACTCGTTCCTGCCCGTGGTGCAGGCGTACGCCTCGACCGCGGGTGTGCGCGTGGAGACCCGCGACATCTCCCTGGCCGGGCGGATCATCGCGAGCTTCCCGGAGCGTCTGACCGAGGCGCAGCGGATCGGCGACGCGCTGGCCGAGCTGGGTGAGCTGGCCAAGACCCCGGACGCCAACATCATCAAGCTGCCGAACATCTCGGCCTCGGTGCCGCAGCTCAAGGCCGCCGTCGCCGAGCTCCAGGCCCAGGGCTACGCCCTGCCGGACTACCCGGACGACCCGCAGACCGACGAGGACAAGGACGTCCGCGCCCGCTACGACAAGGTCAAGGGCAGCGCCGTCAACCCGGTCCTGCGCGAGGGCAACTCGGACCGCCGCGCCCCGCAGTCGGTCAAGAACTACGCCAAGACCCACCCGCACCGCATGGGTGCCTGGACGGCCGACTCCAAGACCAACGTCGCCACCATGGGTGAGAACGACTTCCGGTCGACCGAGAAGTCCGCCGTGATCGCCGGTGACGGTGCGCTGCGCATCGAGCTGCTCGGCGAGGACGGCACCACCACCGTGCTGCGCGAGAAGGTGCCGGTGCTGGCGGGCGAGGTCGTCGACGCCTCGGTGCTGCACGTCGCCGCCCTGAACGAGTTCCTGGCCGCGCAGATCGCCCGGGCCAAGGCCGAGGGCGTGCTGTTCTCGGTGCACCTCAAGGCCACCATGATGAAGGTCTCCGACCCGATCATCTTCGGCCACGTGGTCCGCGCCTTCTTCCCGAAGACCTTCGCGAAGTACGGCGAGGTGCTCGTCGCCGCCGGTCTGAACCCGAACAACGGCCTCGGCGGCATCCTGGCCGGCCTCGACAACGTGCCGCACCTGGGCGCCGAGATCAAGGCCTCCTTCGAGGCCGAGCTGGCCGAGGGCCCGGCCCTGGCCATGGTCGACTCCGACAAGGGCATCACCAACCTGCACGTGCCGAGCGACGTCATCGTCGACGCCTCGATGCCGGCCATGATCCGCACCTCCGGCCACATGTGGGGCCCGGACGGCAAGGAGGCCGACACCCTCGCCGTGCTGCCGGACAGCAGCTACTCCGGCGTGTACCAGGCCGTCATCGACGACTGCCGCGCCCACGGCGCCCTGGACCCGGCGACCATCGGCTCGGTGCCGAACGTCGGCCTGATGGCCCAGAAGGCCGAGGAGTACGGCTCGCACGACAAGACCTTCGAGATCGCCGCCGCGGGCACCGTCCGCCTGGTCGACGCCGAGGGCAACGTGGTGCTGGAGCAGGCTGTCCAGCCGGGCGACATCTTCCGCGCCTGCCAGACCAAGGACCTGCCGATCCAGGACTGGGTCAAGCTGGCCGTCACCCGCGCCCGCGCCACCGGCGTCCCGGCGGTGTTCTGGCTGGACGAGAACCGCGCCCACGACGCGGTGCTGATCGAGAAGGTCAAGAAGTACCTGCCGGAGCACGACACCACCGGCCTGCAGATCGAGATCAAGTCCCCGGTCGACGCCACCACGTTCTCGCTGGAGCGCATCCGCCGCGGCGAGGACACCATCTCGGTGACCGGCAACGTGCTGCGTGACTACCTGACCGACCTGTTCCCGATCCTGGAGCTGGGCACCAGCGCCAAGATGCTGTCGGTCGTCCCGCTGATGGCGGGCGGCGGCCTGTTCGAGACCGGCGCCGGCGGCTCCGCCCCGAAGCACGTCCAGCAGCTGGTCAAGGAGAACTACCTGCGCTGGGACAGCCTCGGCGAGTTCTTCGCGCTGGCCGCCAGCTTCGAGCACCTGGCCACCACCACGGACAACGCCCGCGCCCAGGTGCTGGCCGACACCCTGGACCGCGCCACCGGCACCTTCCTCAACGAGGACAAGTCGCCGAGCCGCCGCCTCGGTGGCATCGACAACCGCGGCAGCCACTTCTACCTGGCCACCTACTGGGCCCAGGAGCTGGCCCAGCAGACCGACGACGCCGAGCTGGCCCAGGCCTTCGCCGGCCTGGCCGCGACGCTGACCGAGCAGGAGTCGGCCATCGTGGACGAGCTGATCGCCGTCCAGGGCTCGCCGGTCGACCTCGGCGGCTACTACCAGCCGGACCCGGCCAAGGCCGCCGCCGTGATGCGTCCGTCGAAGACCTTCAACGAGGCGCTCGCCAACCTCGGCTGAATCCAGGCGAGTTGAGGCACCGGAGGCCCCCGGGTCGGTCCGTACGGACCAGCCCGGGGGCCT
>NZ_JBHVEU010000655.1:0-3405 GCF_042802075.1 Kitasatospora sp. NPDC057518 | reverse complement strand
AGCAGGCGGTGGACCAGCAGCCCGCCCGCGACCACCCCGGCCAGGGCCGCCGTCGCCCCTGCCACCCAGGCGACCCGGTGCCGGCTCCGGCCCGCCGCCGGGGCCACCGACGGCCCCCCTGCCCCGGTGACCACCACCGCCTCACCCACGGCCGCTCCTGCCGCCACCGCGACCGCCGCCACCGGCACCGGGGCCGCCACTTTGGCGGATGCCGCCCCCGCCCGCAGTTCCTCGTCCACCCGCGCGCGCAGGGCGAGCGCCTGGTCGAGGTCCCCCTCCGCCAGCCGGTAACAGGACCAGAGCGCGCGGACTGCCGCCTCCGGCGCCGGGTGCCGGCCGTCCGGGCTCTCGTAGCGGGAGACGGTGGTCTGGGCGATGTTGAGCCGCCGGGCCACCGTCTTCTGCGGCAGTTCCCCCGCACGGGCCCGCCACTCGCGCAGCGTCCGCGCCAGCTCCACCCGCGCCGACGGCCCGGCCCCGACGCCCTCCGCCTCCGGCCCGGTGACTCCCCTGTCCGGCATCCGTCCGCTCCCCTCTCCTTCGGCCCGTGCATATCCGCAGCTCGGAGCGCACGCATACCCGACTGCATACGAATGAGTAACCATCTGATCGCGCAGCGTAGGAGTCGGCGGCCCGGCCGTGCAACGCTGACGACCAGCCGGTGAAACCCCCGGCGAATCCCACCCCCCTCCCGTACCCGGGCATTCGTATGCCGCCCCGGGGCACGGGATGCACTCGAAGGAGTCACCGATGTACCCGACCCGTCACCTCACGCTCCCCACCCTCAAGCAGCGCACGGGCCGCGCCGTCGCCCTCGCCGTGCTGACGGCGGCCGCGCTCACCGGGACCGGCGCGACGGACGCGCTCGCCCTCCCGGCGACCCCGCCCGCCGCCGGCTCCACCGCCACCGCCGACAGCAGCGCCACCGTCACCGGCGGGACCACTGCCGACGCCGACGCCCTGCGCGAGGGTGCCGCGGCGCCGGCGGCAGCCACCCTGCGGGACCGGATCGCGGCGGCGGCGCGCGGTCAGATCGGGGTCGCCGAGAGCGACTCGGCCTGCCAGAAGTACCTCACCGGAAAGGGCCAGACCTGCCGCAACACCTCCTGGTGCGCGGCGTTCGCCGAGTGGACCTGGCGGCACGCCGGGGTGAAGAGCGTCCCGACCACCCTGCTCGGGCGAGGGGTCGGCAAGTGGGGGCAGGAGCACCACCTGTTCCACACCGGCTCGCCGAAGCCCGGCGACCTCGTCGTCTACGGCCCGCCGGCCTACGAGCAGGGCGGCCACGTGGGCGTGGTGGTCTCGGTGAACCGTGACGGCACCCTGGACACCGTCGAGGGCAACGTCAGCAACAAGGTGGCCCACCGCCACATCGACCCGCGCACCGCCAAGGGCGGCGTCAAGAAGTGGAAGATCTCCGGCTACGTGACCCCGCCCGGCGCCTGATCCCCACCTCCGCGCCCGGCCCGGGGCCGCCCCTCCACCCCATGGAGGACGCGGCCCCGGGCCGGGGGGGGGTTCGCGGGCGGTGCGGCTGGGGGCGGGGCCCCGGGCCCGGTCACGGTGCACTTCCTGGCGACCAAGCCGTAGCGTTCCGGGGGCAGTTGTCGATCCCTGCTCTCCGGTTCGACGCGGGGCCGCGCACCTTGGCGGACGTCCGGGGGGCGTGCCCGGTGCGGGAACTCCCGGTCGCGCGGGCCGTCTTGGGCACGGTCGGCATATCGGGGCGAGGTGGTGGACAGCTTTACTCCCGTACCACCCTCATGTGCCTGCCCGGCCGTCACTCTGCTGTCGGGCGGGTCCCCCACCCTGATGATGCGGAGACCACATGGCTCGACGACATTCCTTGCCCCGGCTCGGCCTGGCCGTCCCGGTCGCGCTGGCGCTGACCGCCTCGCTCGGCTTCCTCCCCGCCTCGGCCTCGGCGGCGCCCCGAATACCGTCCGCCGCGCAGGCCGAGGACGCGCACACCCTGTCGTACGTCGTCAACACCAGGACCGACCACCGCACGATCGCCGAGGTGCAGCGGGCCATCACCGCGGCCGGCGGCACCGTCGTCGTCACGTACGACGGGATCGGCGTCATCGTCGCCCACTCGGCGGACCCCGGCTTCGGCGGGCGGCTGCGCGCGGTGCGCGGCGTGGAGTCGGCGGGTGCCACGCGGACCGCGCCGCTGAGCGCGGCGGGGACCACCGAGGCGGGTGCCGTGCGGCGCCTGTCCGAGGCCGAGGTGGCGACGATCGCGAAGGCGTCCGGCAGCGGCACCGAACCCCTCGAAGCCGAGCAGTGGGCCCTGCGGGCGATCGGCGCGGACAAGGCCGCGGAGATCAACCCGGGCAGCAGGGACGTCACGGTCGCCGTCATCGACACCGGCGTCGACGACACCCACCCGGACCTCGCCCCGAACTTCTCCCCCTCGCAGTCCGCGAACTGCGCCAGCGGCAAGGCCGACACCACGTACGGCTCCTGGCGGCCGGTGGACGCGAACTACTTCCACGGCACGCACGTGGCGGGCACGATCGCCGCCGCCCGCAACGGCGTCGGCGTCGCGGGCGTGGCACCCGGGGTGAAGGTCTCCGGCATCACCGTCTCCCAGCCCACCCCGCGCCAGCTGATCTACGCCGAGAGCGTCGTCTGCGCCTTCGTGTTCGCCGCCGACCACGGTGTGCAGATCACCAACAACAGCTACTACGTGGACCCGTGGCAGTACAACTGCCTGGACGACCCCGACCAGAAGGCCATCGTCGACGCGGTCAACCGCGCCCAGCTCTACGCGCAGCGCAAGGGCACCCTCAACGTCGCCGGGGCCGGCAACGCCAACCACGACCTGGCCTCCGACGGCTTCACCGACGGCGGCAGCCCCAACGACTCCACCCCGGCGAGCCGGACGGTCGACCCGCACAGGTGCTGGGACCTGCCCGCGCAACTGCCGGGCGTCGTCACGGTCAGCGCGACCGGCGCCAAGGGCGCGAAGGCGTACTACTCCAACTACGGCCTCGGCGTGATCGACGTCGCGGCGCCGGGCGGCGACCAGTACCAGGCCTCTGACACACCGTCCAAGGAAGGCGGCATCCTGTCCACGCTGCCGGGCAACCAGTACGGCTACGAGCAGGGCACCTCCATGGCCACTCCCCACGCCTCCGGTGTGGCCGCGCTGCTGAAGTCCGCCCACCCGGAGGCGACCCCGGCCCAGTTGCAGGCACTGCTCAAGGCCCAGGCGGACAACCCGGGCTGCCCGGCCGGCCCGAACGGCGACGGCGCCGCGGACCCCGTCTGCGCGGGCGGCAAGCGCGTCAACGGCTTCTACGGCTTCGGCATCGTCAACGCGCTGCGCGCGGTCAAGTAGCCGGCGCCGCACCCGTCCCGTGCCCGAACGCGCTGACGCCCCCGGCTGTCCAGGCCGGG
>NZ_JBHVEU010000654.1:0-3413 GCF_042802075.1 Kitasatospora sp. NPDC057518 | reverse complement strand
GCCCCGGGCGCGGGGCGGGCCCGCCGGGCCCCCGGTCACTTCGCCAGCTCGGCGACGCCCGCCTGCGCGAACTGCTCGTCCAGGTCGCCGCTGGGCGCGCCCGCGACGCCGACGGCCGCGATCGGGGCGCCCTTCGACTGGATCGGGGCGCCGCCGGCCAGGAACAGGGTGCCCGGGATGTCCTTCAGGTTCGGGGCCTGGGCCAGGCGCTTGGCCAGCTCCGAGGTCGGGGCGTTCCAGGACACCGCGGTGAAGGCCTTGCGCTCGGCCGAGACCGGGGCCTGCGGGCCGGCGCCGTCGCCCTTCAGCAGCACCCGGGTGACGCCGTCGCGGTCGACGACCGCGACCGACACGTGCTGGCCGGCCTTGGTGGCCGCGTCCAGGGCGGCCTGGGCGGCGCGGGTGGCGGCGTCGATGGTCAGGCCGCTGCTCGGGGCCAGGTTCTTGTTCTGGGTGTCGGCCTTCGCCGCGGCCGGGACGGCCGGGGTGTCGGTGGACTCGGCGCTGGCCGAGACGGCGCCCACGGTGGCGGCGGCGAGCGCGGCGGCGGCGACGGTGCCAGTCAGCACCCGGGTGCGGACGGAGGTCTTCTTCATGGTCCAGCTCCTCAGCGGATCTGCGGGGTGGGGCGGGGCGGAGTGGGGGAGTTCGGGGGCCGCCGGGCCGTTGGGGGGATCGCCCGGCGGCGTGCTTCGATCCTCCGGCCGGGGAAGGGGCCGCCGCATCGGCGGTCCGGCGCGGGCGTCCGGGCATGATGGGGGACGGCGGCGTCAACCGATCGGCTGATGCGGCCCCGGGCCGGACGGGTCACCATCGAGGGATCGGTGCGGGTCGGTGCGGATCGGGACGGGCCCGTACGGACCGGTACGGCCGGTACGGGCAGGCGCCGACCGCGCACGCACCACCCGTTCAGCCAGGAGCCACCCGTGCAGCAGCCCCGCCCGACCGCCGGCCGCCCCGCCGCGGACCGCACCGGCGCCGGCGGCGCACTCGGCCACGACGCCGGCGATCCGGACGCGGGCCGGCTCGCGCTGCTGCTGGACTCCGCCTTCCTGCTGCTGCTCGCCGCCTCGCTCAGCCGCTACCTCACCCACCACTCCGGCACCGCGCAGGCGCCCTGGGTGATCGGGCTGAGCGCGGCCCTCGCCGTCGCCCAGCCGGCCGGGTCCTGGCTCGCCCACCGCCGTCCGACCGCCCCGGACCGGCACCGCCGCTGGGCGCTGGCCCTGGTGGTGGCGCTCTGGGTGGTGCTGGTGCTGCTCGCGCCGAGCTTCGCCTGGTGCGCCGTGCCGCTGATCTACACCGGGCTGCGGGTGCTGCCCGCGAAGGCGGCCATCCCGCTGGTCGGCGCGCTGACCCTGCTGGTGGTGACCGCCGAGGTCCGGCTGCCCGGCGGCGCCGACGCCACCCTCGTCCTGCTGCCGGCCGCGGTGGCCGGACTCGCCACCGGCGTCTTCCTCTTCATGGCCCGGCAGGCCGCCCGGCAGCGCGCGCTGATCGCCGACCTGGTCCGCACCCGGCGCGAACTCGCCGCCACCGAACGGCGGGAGGGCACCCTGGCCGAGCGCGAGCGGCTGGCGATGGAGATCCACGACACCCTGGCGCAGGGCCTGTCCAGCCAGCAGATGCTGCTCCAGGCCGCCGAGCGCACCTGGGACACCCACCCGGCGACCGCCCGTACCCACGTCCGCACCGCCGCCTCGGTGGCCGCCCGGAACCTGGCCGAGGCCCGCCGCTTCGTCCACGACCTCGCCCCGGCGGAGCTGTCCGACGGCCGCACCCTCGACCGGGCGCTGCGGGCGCTGGCCGAGCGGGAGTCCGCCGAGAGCGGGCTGCCGGTCCGCTTCCACCTGGACGGCGCGCCCGTGCCGCTACCCGCCGCCGCGCAGGCCGCGCTGCTGCGGATCGCCCAGGGCGCGCTGGCCAACGTCCGCGAGCACGCCGGGGCGTCGACGGCCGCGATCACGCTGTCCTTCCTCGGCGACCAGGCCGTGCTGGACATCGCCGACGACGGGCAGGGCTTCGACCCGGGCGCGGCCGGGGGCGGTGCGGGTGTCGGCGCCGGGGGCGGGGGCGGCCGTGGGTACGGCCTGCCGGCGATGCGGGCCCGGCTGCGGCAGCTGGGTGGCAGGCTGACCGTGGAGAGCGCGCCCGGCGAGGGCACCGTCGTCTCCGCCGCGATCCCCCTGGACGACCGATGAGCCCGGAACACCGGTCCCCCGAAGCACAGATGAGCCCGGACGAGCGATGACCCTGGAGCACCGATGAGCACGACTCCCGTCCGGACCACTCCCGTCCGGACCGCTCCCGTCCGGCTGCTGGTCTGCGACGACCACGCCGTGGTGCGGGCCGGACTGCTGGCGCTGCTCGCGAGCGCCGGCGACATCGAGGTGGTCGGCGAGGCCAGCACCGGGGAGGAGGCCGTCGCGCTGGCCGCCCGGCTGGCCCCGCAGGTCGTCCTGATGGACCTCCAACTCGGCGACGGCATCGACGGGGTGGAGGCCACCCGGCGGATCACCGCCGCCCCGGACGGGCCGCACGTCCTGGTGCTCACCACCTACGACACCGACGCCGACATCACCCGGGCGATCGCCGCCGGCGCCACCGGCTACCTGCTGAAGGCCGAGCGGCCCGAGGAGCTGTTCGCCGCCGTGCACGCGGCCGCGCAGGGCCGCACGGTGCTCTCGCCGCCGGTCGCCTCCCGGGTGATGGCGCAGATGCGGGCGCCCTCGCCGCAGCTCACCGAGCGCGAGCTGGACATCCTCGGACAGCTGGCGCAGGGGCTGGGCAACCGGGAGATCGCCCGGGCGCTGTTCATCAGCGAGGCCACGGTGAAGACCCACCTCGGCCGGATCTACGACAAGTTGGGCGTGGACACCCGGTCGGGAGCGGTGGCGGTGGCGAAGGAACGCCGGCTGCTGCGCTGAGCCCGCCCGCTCTCCCCTCCCCCGGCCGCTTACCCGGCTGCTTCCCCGGCCGCTTCCCTGGCCGCTTCTCCGGCTGCGCTGGGCGCCCGTCCGGTGTCACAGCGTGCTGCCACGATGCTCGGAATGTCGGATTCCACGGCGGCGTCCAGCACTACGTGTCCGCGCCCGGCGTCGGGCGGCTCGGGCGGCGGACACCCCGGTGGGACAACAAACCGCTGGTCCTGGGCCTTTCCGACCGCCGCGGAGCACTCCGTCACGATGTGGATGTTTTGTGGATTCCGCTATTGACAAACCAACCACGCGGTTTGTTAGTTTGAGATCAACGACGTCCCCGGAGGTGGGGGCTCGCCGGGCCTGTGCGGACCGCTCTCGCCGGAGGGGGGTGTGGCCAGGGGGGAACGGCGGGTTTGCCGGGGTGTCGGGGGGAGCGGCAACGCCGAAGCCGCGCGACGAGGCGGCGTGGAGCGAGTCCGGGGGGACTCGCTC
>NZ_JBHVEU010000653.1:0-3415 GCF_042802075.1 Kitasatospora sp. NPDC057518 | reverse complement strand
CGCCGGTATCCCGTCCCGCCCGTTCCGGACGGGCCCGGGATTCAGCCCGTGATCCGGCCCGCCAGCTCGACCGCCTCGGCCAGGCTGTCCACCACCGGGACGCCGACCGGCTCCAGCTTCTCCCGGGTGTGCGAACCGCCGGTGTAGAGCACCGCGTGGGCGCCCGCGCCCAGCGCCGCCAGGGCGTCGTCCGCGGCGTCGCCGATCAGCACCGTACGGGCCGGGTCCACCCGCTCGCCCAGCGCGGCCAGGTGCCGGGTCAGGTGCTCCGCCTTCTGGCCGCCGGACGGGCCGCTGCGGCCGTCCACCCGCAGGAAACCGCTGCTCAGGCCGAAGGTGTCGACCAGCGGCACCAGCTTGTCGTGCTCGTACATCGACAGCAGCGACTGGCTGTTCCCGGCCTCCCGCCAGCCGTCCAACAGCTCGCGCACGCCCTCGGTCAGCCCGCAGGACGGACTGAGCTCCCGGTAGCGGTCGTGGAACGCGTCGTCGAGCCTCAGCCACTCCTCCGCGGAGGGCGTCCGGCCGAGCAGGCGCTGGTAGAAGCGGGGGATCGGGATCTCGTACTGCTCGCGGTACTCCTGGAGCGTCATCGGCCCGACGCCGATGGTCGCGAACGCGGCGTTGCTCGCCCCGAGCACGGCCTCCATGTCGTGGAAGAGCGTGCCGTTCCAGTCCCAAACGATGTGAGTGCGCACGGGGTGAAACGGTAACCCGGCCGGGTGACACGCCGGTAGGGCGGAACTCACCCGAGCAGGGAGGGGATCTCCTGGGTCGCGAACCAGAGCAGGTCGTGGTCCTCGGCGCCGTCCACGGTGAACTGGGCGTCCTGGTCGCCGGCGTCGGCCGCGGCCACCGCCGCCACCGCCGCCGCGACGTCCGTGACCACCTCGTCGTCGGACACGTCGGCGTGCACCGCGGCCGCCTTGGCCAGCCGCACCGGGCCGGCCAGCACCACCCGGCCGAGCGAGGCCTGGTCCTGGTACTCGTCGCCGGGGAACGGCCGCACCGACCCGTCCGCCACGTCCAGCGCCACCACCACCCGGCGGCGCGGGGCCCCCGGGTCGGCGGCCAGCAGCCGCAGCGAGGACTGGGCGGCCCGGTTCAGCGCCGCGTACTCCAGCTCCTCCAGGTCGTCGCTGACGTACCACTCGCGCAGCGCGGGCGTCACCGCGTACGCGGCGGACTGGTCCAGGGCGCCGCCCTCGTGCGCCGCCGCCAGGCCGGCCAGGGTGGTGGGCACGTACACGCGCATCGGGGGCACTCTCCGGTTCGTCCAGCGGGGTTCGTCCAGCAGCACAGTCTCCAGCGCCCCAAGAATAAGCGCCGCCGGGCCGCCCGTGATCACCCCTGGTCCGGGGGCGGACGCCCGCGGCCGGACCCGTACGGTGCCCGCGCCGGGCCCGCGCCGGCGCCGCGCTAGGCCCGGAGCGCCTCCCGGCTGGTGCGCAGGGCGCTCTCCAGGACGGCGCCGCGGCGGGCCGGGTCCATCATGTTCGGGCCCATCACCGCGAGGTCCGCCAGGGTCGGCGCGAGCAGCCGCACCCGGACGCCCTCGGCCCGCAGCTGGGCGGCCTCGCGCAGCAGCTGCCGGGTGACGGCGTGGCGGTAGCGGCTCACCAGCTGGGCGAGCACGCCGCGCGGACGGTCCCGGGCGCGCCACTCGCGCAGGGCGGCCAGGGTGTCGCGGCCGCCCCCGAGCCGGCCCTCCCGGCCGCCCTGCCCCTCCCGGTCCTCCCGGCCCCGCCGCCCGGCCCGCCCCGGCCTCGGGTCCAGCCGCAGGGCCATCGGGGCGAGCACGTACACCTCGTCCAGCCCCCGGCCGAGCATCAGGTCGGCGTTGGTGGCGGACCAGCAGCCGCCGTCCACGTACGCCGAGCCGTCCAGCCGCACCGGCGCGAACCAGCCGGGGATCGCGCAGGAGGCCATCACCGCGTCGGGCACCGGGACGGCCGGGGCGTCCGGGTCGCCGAAGACCACCCGGCGGCCGCTGCGGTAGTCCACGGCCACCACCCGCAGCGGCGATCCCCCGCCGCCGGGCTCCGGCCCTCCCCCGTCGCCGAGCAGGCCGCGCACCAGCTCGCCGACCGGCGCCAGCGAACCGCGGCCGTGCGGCGCGATCGCCGAGACCATGGTCAGCAGCGGGTACTCGCGCGGGTGCCGGACGGCATCCCGCAGCAGGCCGGGCGAGCCGATCCCGGCCCGGGGGCGGGGCGGCAGCGCGCCACCGACGGCGGTGTCGTAGTCGAAGGCCGCCCCGGCCAGCGGCCCCTCGGTGATCGGCAGGCCGCGCTGGTGGTCGCGCAGCTGCTCGGGGCGCACGCCGCCGGCCAGCATCGCGGCGAGGATCGCACCCGCCGAGGTGCCCAGCAGGACGTCGGCCCCGCCCGGCTGCCGCCCGGTGGCCTCCTCGACGGCGCACAGCGCGCCGACCGTCCAGGCCGCGCCGAGCATCCCGCCGCCGCCCAGCACCACGCCGTACCGCGGCACGCCCTCGCCGGCGGGCGGGGCGGTGCCCGCGGCCGCCGGGGCCGCCACCCGTGTCGTCATACCGGCCGTCCCTCGTCGTGGGAGCCCGGCGGTCCGCTCCCGGTCAGGCTCCGATGGTGCGCGCCGCGCCCGTACGGCGCAATGCGGCGGCCGGGCGCCGCCACCCGGTCCGCCCAGCCGGAGCGTCCCCTTTTGGACCGTACGGCCCGTCCCCGCACGTCAACCGGGCGCCGTCGGACGGCCCCTCCGGCCCGGCGCCGCACAGGCCGGTTCCCCCGGATAGGTGAACTCGGCGGCCCGTCCCGGCCGCCCCGGAAACCCGTTGCCGCCCCGCGCGGGACGCCCCCAGCCTGGACCCGTCCGTACCCGCACCACCCAGCCGAGGAGCCACCCCGTGACCGTCCGGTACAGCGCCCACCCCGCCGCCCGCCCGTACCGCCGTCCGCGTGACGCCGGCGGCTGCGAGCCGGCCGGCCGCCGCCCGCGCCACCCGCGCGCCGCCTGCACCGGCGCCCCCGGGCCGGGCTCGGGGCCGAACGCCGGGCCGGGCTCCGGAGCCTTGGCCGCCCGGTTCGCCCGCCAGCTGGTCGAGGTGCTCACCGGCGCCCGGCCCTCCGGCCAGCTGATGCGGCACACCAGCCTGGACGGCTACGGGCAGCTCGCCTCGCTGGTCCGGGCCGGCGCGCTGCGCCGCGGCGGCCCCGCCGACCGGCCCCGGCTCGGCCCGGTCCACGACCGCTCGCCCTCACCCGACGCGGTCGAGGCCTGCGTGCGGGTCGACCTCGGCCGGCGCCACCACATGGTGGCCTTCCGGCTGGAGCAGCGCGGCCCGGCCGGGCAGTGGCAGTGCACCGCCGTGGAGGCCCGGTGAACGCCCCGCCGCACACCCGCCGGTACGGGCCACACGCCCGGCGGTGTGGAACGG
>NZ_JBHVEU010000652.1:0-3434 GCF_042802075.1 Kitasatospora sp. NPDC057518 | reverse complement strand
CTGGGCGCCGGGCACTACACCGCCGACGTCGCCAAGGTCACCATCAGCTACGGCGACGACGCGACGGAGTACCCGGCCGTCATGGCGGGCGGCGCCTTCGTCTACACCGCGGCCGTCTCCACCGGCCCCGACGCGGACCCCTTCCCCCCGGCCCCCTACGTCCACGCCTACAACGCGGACGGCAAGGAGATCTACAACCAGAAGACGCAGCCCACGGCCAAGGACACCCACCCGTAGGCGATGCCCCAGGAACTCAGCCGAGCCGCTTGAGCATCTTGACCGAGGTCGTCTCGTAGCCGAGCGACTCGTAGAGGCCGCGCGCGCCCGTGTTGAACCCGAAGACGCTGAGCCCGAGGGTACGGGCGCCCTGCGCCCGGGCGTACTCCTCGCCGAGGAGCATGGCCCTTCGCCCGAGGCCCAGCCCGCGCTTGTCGGCGTCGATCGCGATGTCCCAGATCCACCAGGAGCCGGCGTCCTCGCTCGTGTCCGGTCCGATCCAGAGGTGGCCGACGGTGGCCCCGGCGGCATCGACCACGTCGAAGAGCGCGTGCCCGGGGCTCGGTGCACCGGAGGGGAAGTAGCGGGCCATGCTGTCGGCCGCGTGCCGGCCGGCCTCCTCGGGCGTCTGCCCCGCAGCGACGAGGTCCTTGGCGTACTCGGCCCGGCTGCGATCGAGCCAGGCGGGCAGGAGTCGGGCGTCCATGGGGCGGAGGGTCGTAGACATCGGGCCAGCCTGCCACACTGCCGGCGCTGGAGCACTCCAGTTCCCGTCCAGGCGTTGCGACCAACCGTCAGCAGCGCGAACCCCGCCCGTTGTGGCAGCAGTTCGGGGGTCGGCGACCGGACGGGGGGTCAGTGGCGGTTGCCGAGGGCGAAGAGCAGGATGACGAAGCCGGCGAACAGGTGGGTGCCCAGGATGTAGATCCCGGCGCGGATGAGCATGGCCTTGCGCCGCTTCTTCTCGTCGCCGGTGGCGCTGCTCATGGTCGGTGCTCCTGGGGTCGGGTCGTGGGGCGGTCGTGGCGGGGCCTCGGGCGGATGTGCGGGCGCCGGGCGGTCATCGGTCCGTTCCCTTTCGTGCCGTGGCGTCCGCCAGGACTCCGGTGGTCCGCAGCTCGCTGCGGGCACGGGCGATGGCGTCCGGTGTCCGGGCGAAGACCCTCCCCTGCCGCTGGAGGGTGTCCAGGACGCCGAGGGCGTCCAGGGTCCGCCGGTGGCCGTCCGGTACCCCCGCGGCCAGGACGAGGATGCCGCGCCGTTCCAGCGTGCCGATCGCGTCGCCCAGCGCCAGGGCGCCCGTGGAGTCGATCGCGGTGACGTGGGACAGGCGCAGGATGACGGCCTTGACGTCGGTGGTCTCGGCGAGTTGGAGCAGGAAGCGGTGTGCGGCCGCGAAGAACACCGGCCCGTCTATCCGGTAGGCGACGATGTGCTCGGCGAGCAGCGCCCGCTCCTCCTCGTGGTGCTCGGCCGGGGCCAGGCCGTCGTGCAGCGGCACCTGCTGGAGCCGCGCGGACCGCGCGACCTGGCGCAGGGCCAGGATCCCGGCGACCGCCAGGCCGACGACGACGGCCGTGACCAGGTCGAAGGCCAGGGTCGCGGCGGCGGTCAGCGCCAGAACGGCGGCCTCGCCGCGTCCGCTGCGGGCCAGCGCCCGCAGTGAGGCCACCTCGACCATCCGGACCGCGGTGGCGATCAGGACGCCCGCGAGCGCGGCCAGCGGGATGCCCTCGACGAGCGGAGCCGCGGCGAACACGACCACCGCGAGCACCGCGGCGTGCACCAGGGCGGCCAGCCGGGAGACGGCGCCGGAGCGGACGTTGACGGCGGTACGGGCGATCGCGCCGGTGGCGGCGACGCCACCGAACAGCGGGGCGACCAGGTTGGCCACTCCCTGGCCGAACAACTCCCGGTCGCTGTCGTGCCGTTCGGAAGCACTCATCGCGTCCGCGGCGGTCGCCGACATCAGCGACTCCAGCGCCGCCAGCGCGGCGACCGCGAGGGCCGCGGTGAGCAGGTGCGGCACCGCGCCGGGGTCGAGGAAGCCCAGCGACGGCAGCGGCAGACCGGCCGGGAGGTGGCCGATGGTCGCCACGTCCAGGTGGGCGAGGTCGGCCACCGCGGTCGCGGCGGCGACGGCGAGCAGCGAGAACGGGATGCCGGGGCGCAGCCGTGCGCCGACGAGCATCACCGCGGCGACGGCGAGCGCCACGGCGGGCGCGGCCGGGTGCGGGTGGCGGGCGAAGTCGGCGAGGGCCTGTCCGGCGACGGCCACGACGTTCTCGGCGTCGCCCTTGGTGACGCCGAGGGCGGCGGGCACCTGCTGGAGTCCGATCACGCCGGCGATGCCGAGGGTGAAGCCCTCGACGACCGGCGCGGGGACGTAGGCCATGAAACGGCCGGCCCCGCCGAGGGCGAGGGCGACCAGCAGCAGGCCGGCGATCAGGCCGACGGTGAGGACGCCGGAGGTGCCGTACCGGTGCACGATCGGCACCAGGACCACGGTCATGGCGCCGGTCGGTCCGCTGACCTGGAGGTTGGAGCCGCCGAACACCGCGGCCAGCGCCCCGGCGACCACGGCGGTGGCCAGCCCGGCCTCGGCCCCCGCGCCGGAGGCGACGCCGAAGCCCAGCGCGAGCGGCAGCGCGACGATCGCCACCGTCAGACCGGCCACCAGGTCCTTGCGCGGTGAGCGCCCCATGGCGGCGAGGGCCGCGCGGTTCGGCAGGACGGCCCGGACCCGCCCGGCGGCCCGGCCCGCGAGGGTGGTCCGTGTGGCGCTCACGCCGTCTGCTCCGCCGCGTCCGGAAGCCCGGCCGAGCGCAGCTCGGCGAGCAGCGCCCCCTGGTCGGCGATCATCTCGGTGAGGATGCGGCGCGCGGCCCGCAGCAGCTCCGCGACGTCCGGCGTGCTCAGTGCGTAGACCACGGTGTTGCCCTCGCGGGTGGCCGTGACCAGGTTGCTGCGGCGCAGGACGGAGAGCTGCTGGGAGAGGCTGGACGGCTCGATCTCGATCGAGGCGAGCAGCTCGCGCACCGGACGCGGACCGTCCTGGAGCAGTTCCAGCACGCGGATGCGCGCCGGGTGGCCGAGCGTGCGGAAGAACTCCGCCTTCGCCTGGTAGAGCGGGACGGCCATGCTCAGTCCTCTTCCTGTTCCTCGGCGGTGTGCTCGATCTCGATGCCGTGCTGGGCGGCGATCCGCAGCAGCTGTGTGACGCGTCCGGCGTACGCCTGCGCGCTGTCCTCGTCACCTGCCGCCCGGGCGCCGGCCCGCTGCCGGCGGGCCTCGTCGAGCTGCTCGCGAAGCTCCTGGTCGAATACGTCGCTCATGCGCCCCTCCTCGCCGCCGGCGCTGCCGCGCGCGACCGCATCTCTGCCGAGTACAGGGCAGCATCATCTATGCACTTGAAGAATTCTTCAAGTTGCGACTTC
>NZ_JBHVEU010000651.1:0-3440 GCF_042802075.1 Kitasatospora sp. NPDC057518 | reverse complement strand
GCGTGGAGCGGCCGGGGCCGGCGGACCGTGCTACGGGCGAGGGGTCAGGCGACGGCTCCGGCCGGGGCGGGCGCGCTCGCGCGGTGCGGGGTCGAAGTCGGGGCCGGGGGCAGCGGCTTGGCGCGTCCGGCCCGCACGCCGTTGCCGATGATGACGATCTCGGCGAGCTCGTGGACCGCGACGACGGCGGCGAGGCCGAGGACGCCGAAGAGGGCGAGCGGCATCAGACCGACGATGACCGCCAGGGACAGGCCGACGTTCTGGAGCATGATCCGCCGTGCGCGGCGGGCGTGGTCCAGGGCCTGGGGCAGGTGGCGCAGGTCCTCGCCCATGAGCGCGACGTCGGCGGTCTCGATGGCGACGTCGGTGCCCATCGCCCCCATGGCGATGCCGAGGTCGGCGGTGGCCAGGGCGGGGGCGTCGTTGACGCCGTCGCCGACCATCGCGGTCGGGCGGAGGGTGCGGAGCCCGCCGATGATGCGGGCCTTGTCCTCGGGGCGCAGGTCCGCGTGCACGGTGTCGATGCCGGCCTCGGCGGCGAGGGCCCGGGCGGTGCGTTCGTTGTCGCCGGTGAGCATCACCACGGTCAGGCCGCGGGCGCGGAGGCGGTCGACGACCTCGCGGGCCTCGGGGCGCAGTTCGTCGCGTACCGCGATCGCGCCGATCACCGTCGCGTCGTCCTCGACGAGGACGGCGGTGGCGCCGGAGTCCTGCATCGCGGTGACGGCTTCGGCCAGCGGGCCGGGCTCGATCCAGCCGGGGCGCCCGAGCCGGACGGGGCGGCCGTCCAGCCGGCCGGTGAGGCCGGCGCCGGTGACCGCCTCGACGTCCGTGGCGACGGGCACGCCGGGGGCGGCGGCCAGGACGGCCTCGGCCAGGGGGTGTTCGCTACGGGCCTCCAGCGCGGCGGCCACGGCGAGGAGGGTGTCGCGGCTGTGGCCGTCCAGGGTGGCGACGCGGACGACGGCGGGCCGGTTGCGGGTGAGGGTGCCGGTCTTGTCGAGGGCGACGGCGCGTACGGCGCCGAGGGCTTCGAGGGCGGCTCCGCCCTTGACCAGGACGCCGAGCCTGCCGGCCGCGCCGACGGCGGCGACCACGGTGACGGGTACGGAGATGGCGAGTGCGCACGGGGAGGCGGCGACCAGGACGACCAGCGCCCGCTCGATCCAGGTGGCCGGATCGCCCAGCAGGGAGCCGACGAGGGCGATGAGGGCGGCGGCGACCATGATGCCGGGCACCAGGGGCTTGGCGATCCGGTCGGCGAGGCGCTGGCCGGCGCCCTTGCGGGCCTGTTCGGCCTCCACGATCCGGACGATCCGGGCCAGCGAGTTGTCCTCGGCCGTGCTGGTGACCTCGACCTCCAGCACGCCGGTGCCGTTGATCGCGCCCGCGTACACCTCGCTGCCCGGACCGGCCTCGACGGGGACGGACTCACCGGTGATGGCGGATACGTCCAGGGCGGTGCGGCCGGCGCGGACGGTGCCGTCGGTGGCGATCCGCTCGCCGGGCCTGACCACCATCGTGTCGCCGATCCGCAGTTCGGCCGGAGCGACGGTCCGCTCGGTGCCGTCGCGCAGCACGGTCGCCCGTTCGGGCACCAGGTTCAGCAGGGCGCGCAGGCCCCGGCGGGTGCGGGCCAGGGACCAGGCCTCCAGGCCCTCGCTGACGGAGTAGAGGAAGGCCAGCATGGCGGCCTCGCCGACCTCGCCGAGGAGGACCCCGCCCACGGCGGCGATCGTCATCAGCGTGCCGACCCCGACCTTGCCCTTGGCCAGGCGGCGCAGCGTGGCGGGTACGAAGGTCCAGGCGCCGACGACGAGGGCGAGCGCGTTCAGCGCGTTCACCGCGGTGTCGGACGCGCCGGACCAGCCGGCGATCAGTCCGGCCGGCAGCAGGACGCCGGCCACGGCGGCGGCCCGCAGCTCGCCGACCTCCCAGAGCTTCTCCGGTTCGCGCTCCTCCCCTCCCTCCACGGTCTTCCTGTCGTCGCCGCAGCCGCAGGCGTCGCTCATCGGCCGGCCCCGGTGCTGTCCGGGGCGGGCGCCGCCGGGGTGCCGTAGATCGGGCAGAGGTCGACGGCCTCGCCGGTCGCGGCGAGCAACTGCTCGGCCGAGGCCAGCAGGTCCAGCAGTTCCGGGCGGGCCAGGAAGTACAGGGAGGCCCGGCCCTGGGGGCGGGAGTCGACCAGGCCGCAGTCCCGCAGGCAGGCCAGGTGCGCCGAGACCGTGGACTGGGCCAGGCCCACGCAGCCGACCAGGTCCACGACCTTGGCCTCGCCCCGGGCCAGGCGCAGCAGGATCGCGAGGCGGGCCGGGTCGCCGAGCGAGCGGAACAGGGCCACCGCTGCCGAGGGCGCGCCGCACGAGGTGGTGGCCGGGGACCCGGCCGCCGGGCTATTCATCGTCATGGAGCGATGATAGCTGTTGATGCCGATGTCATCGCTCCAGACGGGCTGTCGCGGCCCGGTTCGACCGCGACCGCATCCAGGAGCGGACGCCGGAGAGACAGGTCGTCGCCGTCGCCACGGGCGGCCACGGCGGCCGCTTGGGGCGCGGGGACGCCGTCCACGCCCTCCCCCGGCACCGCACGACACGTCCTGCGCGAACCCGCCAGCCCCACCCCCCTCTCCCAGCCAGGCGTCCCCCGACACCCGTCGCGCGCGGTCGGCCGTCCGACCATCACCCCACGTCAGCGCAGCACTTAGGCGACCCTCGGTCGACGGCCCGTCCGCCCGACCCCGGGACCACTCGCGACCCACCAGAACACCACACCCCACGCCTCGCCGAAAACACGGAGGGAAATGACCGAGAACACGTGAGGTCAGGCTTCGTTCGATTGACCGTCACAAAAGCGGTCTGGATACTGATCGAGCACGACGCAACCGAAACTCGTTGCGAAGCGGTCTCCGATTCGACATTTCATCCGACTGAGGAGAATCCATGATCTCGAAAGCCAAGAAGGTCGTGAGCTCGATGGCGATGGCCTTCGCCGCGGCCGCCACGCTCACCGTGGCCGTGCCGTCCGGCAACGCCTTCGCCATCGACCACGTCCAGTGCGACGGGAGCCGCAACGACTTCCTGAAGATCTGGTCGCACCTCGACGGCCGTGACAGCGTCGACTGCTATGCGAACGGGGGGTCGATCGGCTTCGGCGGGTGGTGGGTCGACCGGATCTCCACCGGGAACAACGACCTGGTCTACTCCGACGCCAACGGCGACTCGGTGCGGATCAACCGCTGGACCGACATCTCCTTCCCGAACCGCCCGCCGCGAGTCAACTCCATCCAGATCCTCTGACGAACCGGCAGAGCGAACCCCGAACAGAAATTCGCCCGGCCGAATCACCGGGAATTCCCACAGTGCTTCGATCGCCACCGAATCTTCTGTGACGTGAATTCGCTCCACCCCGGCTCACCGACGCCGGCCACCCCCTCCAGGGGC
>NZ_JBHVEU010000650.1:0-3461 GCF_042802075.1 Kitasatospora sp. NPDC057518 | reverse complement strand
GCCGCCCGCCGGAGCCGCGCGCGGCACCGACGGTTCGATCATTTGTCGTCGTCATCCCTGCTCTCATCATCCAGTTGGGCCTGCCGCCCGACCTCGGGAGCGAGTTCGCGAGTGGCGGAAAGCCGCCATTGTTAACGGGAGCTTAAAGGGACTTCACACAAGTTCGCCGGGAAACAAGGAACTTTGACAGGAGATCAGACGTTACGAGGCCGTCACGGCTGCTCATCCGGCCCCGGCCGTCAGGCCGTTGACCAGCGCCGATCCGCCTGCTGCGGCCCGCCGCCCCCGGCCGTCACCGTACCGCACCGTTGACCGTCGAACACGCTTCCCCCCGGAACCGTCCACACCGGGCCCCGACTCACCCACCCCACCCACAACTTGGGCAACAACCGGCCACCGGCTGGCCCCGCCCCGGGGCGGACTGGCACGATGTCCGAATGCGCATTCTGGTCATCGGCGGCACCCGCTTCATCGGATTCCACTTCGCCGAGGCGGCACTGGCCGCCGGGCACGAGGTCACGGTGGTGCACCGGGGCCGCTCCGGCGCCGGACTCCTCCCGGACGCCACCCACCTGATCGCCGACCGCGACGCCGACCTGTCCGCGCTGCGCGGTCGGCACTGGGACGCCACCGTCGACCTCTGCGCCTACTACCCGCGCCAGGTCCGGGAGTTGGCGGCCGCCCTCGACCCCGGCGCCGCCGGGCGCTACCTGCTGGTCTCCTCGCTCTCGGTCTACGACGTCCCGGCCGCCCCGGGCTACGCCGAGGACTCCGCCCTGCTCCCCGCCGACGGCCCGGAGGCCGAGGAGATCACCGCCGAGACCTACGGCGTCCTCAAGGTCCAGTGCGAGCGCGCCGCCCGGCAGGCCTTCGGCCCGGAGACCCTGCTGGTCCGCCCGACGTACGTGATCGGCCCCCGCGACTACACCCACCGCTTCGACTACTGGGTGGAGCGCCTCACCCGGGGCGGCGAGGTGCTCGCCCCGGGCCGGCCGGAAGCGCCGCTCCAGGTGGTCGACGTCCGCGACCTCGCCGCCTGGATGCTCGCCCTGCTGGAGCGGGGCGCCTCCGGCGCCTACCACGCCGCCACTCCCCCGCCGTTCGGCATCGGCGACCTGCTCGACGCCGTCGCCACGGCGGCCGCCCCGCCCGGCACCACCCTCACCTGGGTCGACGAGGACTTCCTCCGGGCCGCCGGCGTCCAGGAGCGCGCCCTCCCGCTCTGGCCCGCCGACCCGGAGAGCCGCGCCACCAGCACCGCCGACCCGGCGGCCGCCCTCGCCACCGGCCTCGCCCTCCGGCCGGTGGCCGACAGCGCCCGCGACATCCAGCCGTTCGAGCGCGTGCCGGGCACCCTCGACCCCGAGCGGGAGGCCGAACTCCTCGCCGCCTGGCACCAGCGGTAGCGGTAGCGGCGCCGACGCGGAGTCCACCGGCACGGGGCCGACCGCCGCCCCGCGACAGCCGGTCCGGCCCCGGCCCGGACATCTCCCGGGCCGGGGCCCACGCCGCTCGGGCCTCCCTCGCCTCCGCTGGTCGCCACGCCCCTCCCCGTCCCTCCCTGCGCGCCTCAGCCCGCCAGGGGCGGGTTGAGCCGGGCGAACGCCTCCTGCCGCCGGTACGGGAAGTACGGGTACGGCGCGGTGCGGGCGCTCGCCGCGTCCAGCCGGGCCACCTGCTCCTCCGTCAGGGACCAACCGACCGCGCCGAGGTTCTGCCGCAGCTGCTCCTCGTTGCGGGCGCCGATGATGACCGAGGAGACGGTCGGACGGCGCAGCAGCCAGTTGATCGCCACCTGGGGGACGGTGCGTTCGGTCTCGGCGGCGACCTCGATCAGCGCGTCGACCACCCGGTACAGCAGCTCGTCCTCCACCGGCGGGCCGTAGTCGGCGGTGTCGTGCAGCCGGCTGCCGTCCGGGAGCGGCTGCCCGCGGCGGATCTTCCCCGTGAGCCGGCCCCAGCCGAGCGGGCTCCAGACCAGGGCGCCGACGCCTTCCTCCTGTGCGAGCGGCATCAGTTCCCACTCGTAGTCGCGGCCGACGAGCGAGTAGTAGACCTGGTGGGCGGCGTACCGGGGGCGGCCGTGCCGGTCGGCGAGGGCGAGGGACTTCATCAGCTGCCAGCCGGAGAAGTTGGAGACGCCGGTGTAGCGGATCTTGCCGGCCCGGACCAGGTCCTCCAGGGTGGCGAGCACCTCCTCGATCGGGGTGCCGGCGTCGTAGGCGTGCAGCTGGAACAGGTCCAGGTAGTCGGTGCCGAGGCGGCGCAGCGCGTCGTCGACGCTCCGGACCAGCCGGGCGCGGGAGGTGCCGGCGTCCTGCGGGCCGTCGCCGGTGGGCAGTCCGGCCTTGGTGGAGATCAGCACCTGGTCGCGGCGGCCGCGGATCGCCTGGCCGAGCACCTCCTCGGAGGCGCCGTCGGAGTAGACGTCGGCGGTGTCGAAGAGGGTGACCCCGGCGTCGATGGAGATGTCGAGGAGCCGGCGGGCCTCCTGGACGTCGGTGGTGCCCCAGGCGCCGAACAGCGGGCCGCGCCCGCCGAAGGTGCCGGTGCCGAGGCTGAGCGCGGGCACCTTGAGTCCGGACGCGCCGAGCCGGCGGTACTCCATGTCGGTGGCGATGGTCATGGCGGATTTCTCCCCTCGAAGCCCCTAATGGGACCACTGTTCCGTTAGGATGCTCTGAACCTAGCAGAGTCCACCCGTCTAATGGAACAGGAATCCCGTTAATGGCCGTCGAGCCCTCCACGCCCGGCACGGTCCGCCCCGGCGGCCGGACCGCCCGGGTCCGCGCCGCCGTCCTGCGCGCCGCCGAGGACGCCCTGGTCGAGCGCGGCTTCAGCGGCCTCGACCTCGGCGACATCGCCCAGCGGGCCGAGGTCGGCCGCACCACCGTCTACCGCCGCTGGGGCAGCACCACCGCGCTGGTCGCCGACCTGCTCGCGGACATGGCCGAGCAGTCGCTGCCGCGCACCGACAGCGGCTCCCTCGCCGGGGACCTCCGGGCCAACGCCCGGCTCGTCCGGCGCACCCTGGCCGACCCCCGGCAGGGCGCGCTGTTCCGCGCCGTCATCGTGGCGGCGACCTGCGACCCGGACGCGGCCGAGGCCCTGCGGCACTTCTACCGGCGCCGGGTCGAGGAGTGGGCGCCGTGCGTCGCCGCGGCCGTCGAGCGCGGCGAACTCCCGCCGGACACCGACGGGTTCGAGGTCGTCCGGGCGGTCTCGGCACCGCTCTACTACCGGATGCTCACCACCGCCGAGCCGCTGGACGAGGCGGCCGCGGACCGCGCGGCGGAGGCAGCCGAGGCGGCGGCCCGCGCCGGGGCGTACCGGCGCCGGGACAGCTAGGAACGCGAACGGCCGCACAGCGCCGAAGCGTTGTGCGGCCGCCGGGCGCGGCGAGGGCCCCGGAAGGCCGGAACGACGCTCCGACATCATCCGACCGACGGCGGGGGCCGCCG
>NZ_JBHVEU010000649.1:0-3469 GCF_042802075.1 Kitasatospora sp. NPDC057518 | reverse complement strand
GTGTCTCCACACTCCCCGGCCCGTTCGCGCATCCCTGCCCGCGGTCGGTCCCGCCGGCCGGTCAGCCCTCCTGGGTGGTCCTCAGCACGGTCTCCCGGATGAAGAGGACGGTGACGAAGGCCAGCGCCGCGAACGGGGCGGCCCACAGGAAGACGGTGCCGACGCCGTGGCCGAAGGCGTCCGTCACCAGCGGCACGATCGGGGCCGGCAGCTTGGCCAGGTCCGGGATGCCGCCGCCGGTCGCCGCGGGCGAGGCCGGGACGTGCGCCGCGGCCAGGTTCTCGGCCAGGTAGTGGCCGACCTTGTTGGTCATCAGCGCGCCGAGCGCGGAGACGCCCATCGCGCCGCCCATGGTGCGGAAGAAGGTGACCACCGAGCTGGCCGCGCCGAGCTCGTGCCGGGGCACCGTGTTCTGCACCGCGAGCACCAGGTTCTGGCTGGTCAGGCCGAGGCCGACGCCGGTGATCGCCATGTAGAGGGAGAGCAGCGCGTAGTTCGTGTCGGCCCGGGCGGTGCCCAGCAGGCCGAAGCCGATGGCGAGCAGCGCGGTGCCGGAGACCAGGTAGGCCTTCCACTTGCCGTACTTGGTGATCAGCCGGCCGGCCACCGCGGAGGAGACCGCCAGGCCGAGGATCATCGGCAGGGTCATCAGGCCGGCCATGGTCGGGGACTTGGCGCGGGCCAGCTGGAAGTACTGGCTGAGGAAGGTGGTCGCGCCGTACATCCCGACGCCGACCAGCACGCTGGCGATGGCGGCCAGGGTGACGGTGCGGTACTTGAAGAGGCTCGGCGGGATGATCGGCTCGGCGGCGCGGCGCTCGATCACGACGGCCAGGACGCCCAGCACCAGGCCGCCGCCGACCATGGCCGCGGTCTGCCAGGACAGCCAGGCGTAGTTCTTGCCGGCCAGGGTGATCCAGATCATCAGCAGGCTGACCGAGGCGGTGATGACCAGCGCGCCCAGGTAGTCGATCTTCGCCTTGCGCTTGACCAGCGGCAGCTTGAGGGTGCGCTGCACCACCAGGATCGCGACCAGCGCGAACGGGATGCCGACGTAGAAGCACCAGCGCCAGCCCAGCCAGGAGGTGTCCACGATGACGCCGCCGATCAGCGGCCCGCCGATGGTGGCGAGCGCGAAGACCGCGCCGAAGTAGCCGCTGTACCGGCCGCGCTCGCGCGGCGGGACCATCGCGGCCAGGCAGATCTGGCCGAGCGCCACGACACCGCCGGCGCCGACGCCCTGGAGCGCGCGGCAGGCGATCAGCTCGCCGGTGTTCTGCGAGAGGCCGGCCAGCGCCGAGGTGCCGATGTAGATCAGCAGGGCGATCTGGAGCAGCAGCTTCTTGCTGACGAGGTCGGAGAGCTTGCCCCAGATCGGGGTGGAGGCGGTGAGGGTGAGCAGGGCCGCGGTGATCACCCAGGTGTACGCGGACTGGCCGCCGTGCAGGTCGGCCAGGATGTGCGGCAGGGCGTTGGAGACGACGGTCGAGGAGAGCACGGCCACGAACAGGCCGAGCAGCAGGCCGGAGAGCGCCTCCATCACCTGCCGGTGCGTCATCTGGGGACTGTCGGCCGCGGCGGCGGTTCCGCTCGCGGCCTCGGTGGTCACGGTCATCTGGGTCCTTCGGCGGGCGGGCGGGATGCGCGGATCATGAAATTTCGTTGCCGTAAGCAACCATAAAACGAGATGGTTGAATAAGGCAACTTTCTTCAAGGGCAAGTAAAACCCGCAGCTACGGGCCCTGTCGCACCGCCGGGGACCGCCCGGTCAGTCGGCCGCCGACTCCCCCAGCACGTCGTTGAAGCGGTGCAGCAGCTCCGCGAAACGGGTCACATCCTCCGGCGACCAGCCGCCCATCACCTCGCGCACCCGCCGCATCCGGACGCCCTGCGCGGCCAGGTAGCGCCGCCGCCCGTCCTCGGTGAGCGAGACCAGCGCGGCCCGGCGGTCCAGCGGGTCCGTCTCCCGGGCCACCAGGCCCAGCTCCTCCAGCGTCCGGACCTGCCGGCTCACCGTCGCCTTGCCGACCGAGAAGTGCGCGCCGACGTCGGTCACCCGCACCGGCCCGGCCTGCTCGATGTAGCCGAGCAGGCTGTACGCCATCCCCTCCAGCCCGGGGTGCACCCGCCGTGAGAGTTCCGCCACTCTGGCCCGGCCCCGTCGGAACATCAGCGCGACCTCGCGCTCCACCGCCACCAGGGATTCCTCGTCACTCACCGCGCCAGTATCGCGCAGCGACGCCGGCGGCGGCCCGGCGCGGCCGGTGCGACAAGCCAACTACTTCATGGTATGAAGTATCGGTTCTGGAAGTACCGTTTTTCCCCATTACACGAGGAGATGTGGATGGCAGCCCCGGGGCAGGGTTTCATCGCCGAACTGAAGAGCGCGGTCACCCCGCGCGCGGCACTGCTCGTGATCGGCGTGCTGCTGCTCCAGCTCGGCTTCATCACCTCCTACATCGGGGCACTGCACAAGCCCGCCCCGCAGAACCTCTCCATCGCGGTGGTCGCCCCGCCGCAGGTCGCCCCCAAGCTGGTCGGCGCGCTGGAGTCGGTGCCGAACGACGCCGTCCGCGCCAGCACCGCGCCGGACGCCGAGACGGCGACCCAGCTGATCAAGGACCAGAAGCTCTACGCCGCACTGGTCGTGGACCCGACCTCCACCCAGGACACCCTGCTGGTCGGCAGCGCCCGCGGCACCTCCGCCGCCAAGGCCGCCGAGTCCATCACCACCGCGATCGACCAGTCCCAGGGCCGTACGGTCAAGGTCCACGACGTGGTGCCGCTCGCCAAGGGCGACACCAACGGCCTCTCCGCCTTCTACCTGGTGATCGGCTGGTGCGTCGGCGGCTACCTGGTCGCCTCGATCCTGGGCATCAGCGCGGGCTCCAAGCCGGCCAACACCCACCGCCTGCTGATCCGCCTCGGCGTCCTCGCGGTGTACTCGGTCGGCGCCGGCGTCCTCGGTACGGTGATCGCCGGTCCGGTGCTGGACGCCCTGCCGGGCTCGGTCCTCGGACTGAGCGCCATCGGCGCCCTGGTGGTGTTCACGGTCGGCGCGTTCACCATGGCGCTGCAGTGCCTGTTCGACATCCTCGGGATCGGCGTCGCGGTGCTGATCTTCGTGGTGCTCGGCAACCCGAGCGCGGGCGGGGTCTACCCGGCGCCGATGACGCCGCCGTTCTGGCGGGCGATCGGCTCCTGGATCCCGAACGGCGCCGGTACCACCGCCACCAAGTCGGTCGCCTACTTCGGCTCCACCAACCTGGGGCTGCCGATCCTGGTCATGGTGGTCTGGGCGCTGATCGGCATCGGCGTCGCCCTGCTGGCCGTGCTGCGCGGCCCGCGCTCCGGCGGCCGCGAACTGGCCGCCACCGAGAGCTGAGCGTCAGCTGGGTACACAGTGACACGATGCGTGGCACGGGGTACGTACCGCGCCAGCACACCGAAATGGGGATGAGGGGACAAT
>NZ_JBHVEU010000648.1:0-3469 GCF_042802075.1 Kitasatospora sp. NPDC057518 | reverse complement strand
GGGTGGCGCCGGACCCCGCCCGCTTCTCGGGGGCCGGTCACTTCTCGGGGTCCGGTTACCGCCCGGGGTCCGGTTACCGCCCGGGGTCCCGTTACGGCCCGGCATCCGGGTCGCGGCCCGGGCCCGCGCGGGCCTCAGGGCTTGCGGTGGCGCCCCGGCGCCTTCCCCGGCCGCCGCGCCTGGCGCCCGGGCCGCGGCACTCCCGCGCCCTCGGCCCCGTACAGGATCCGCTGGGCGGTGGCGTAGTCCTCGGCCACCGTCTCCGGCAGCCACTGGTAGCCGTCCCAGCGCACGATCAGCCTCGGTTCGCCCGGCAGCACATGGGCGCCCCGCTGCCGCCCGACCGTGAGCCGTACGACCCGCAACTGCCCGACCGGCCGCAGCCGTTGCTCCCGCCTGGCCGCCCACGACGCCAGCGGTTCCTCCTCGTCCATCGCCCCAGTCTGGCCTCCCGACGCCGCCACCCGACACCTGCGTCACCCGACCGGGCGACGCGCGTTCCAGCCCCTCCGCTCCCTCCGTCCCCACCCCGCTCCCTTCGCCGTCTCTTCGCCGTCTCTTCCGACGCTTGACGCTTCACACGCTCCTGAGGACCACCAGCCGCTGGGTGGCCCTGGTCATCGCGACGTAGCGGTCGACCGCCCCCTCGACACCCCCGCCGAACGCCTCCGGGTCGACCAGCACGACCAGGTCGAACTCCAGCCCCTTGGACAGCTCCGGGGTCAGCGACCGGACCCGCGGCCGCGCCTCGAAGCCGGGGGCACCGATCACGCAGGCGACCCCCTCGGCGTGCTCGGCGAGCCAGCCGTCCAGGACGGCGTCCAGCTCCGCCACCGACCCGTGCACGACCGGGATGCCGCTGCTGCGGACGGAGGTCGGCACGTTGGCGTCCGGCAGCGCCGCCCGGATCGCGGGCTCGGCCTCGGCCATGACCTCCTCCGGTGTCCGGTAGTTGATGCTCAGCGAGGCCACCGTGCTCCGGTCGAGCCCGATCCGCTCCAGCCGCTCCTGCCAGGACTCCGTGAACCCGTGCCTGGCCTGCGCCCGGTCCCCGACGATGGTGAAGCTCCGGGACGGGCAGCGCAGCAGCAGCATCTGCCACTCCGCGTCGGTCAGCTCCTGGGCCTCGTCCACCACGATGTGCGCGAACGGCCCGGCGAGCGGCTCCGGGTCGGCGCCGGGCAGGGCCGTCTCGTCGACCAGGGTGTCCTGGAGGTCGCGCCCGCGCAGCATCGTCACCGCGCCCTCGCCGTCGTCGTCGGCCTGCAGCAGGTCGCCGATGACGTCGGCCATCCGCGCGCGCTCGGCGGCGGCCGCGGCCTCCCGACGGCGCCGGCGCCGGTCCGCCTCCGGATCGCCGAGCCGCTGCCGGGCCGCGTCCAGCAGCGGCAGGTCGGACACCGTCCAGGCCTGGGGCGCGTCCTTGCACTGGAGCCTGCGGACCTCCTCGGGGGCGAGCCAGGGCGCGCACATCCGCAGGTAGGCGGGCACCGACCAGAGGTCGCCGACCAGGTCGGCCGCGTCGATCAGCGGCCAGGCCCGGTTGAGCGTCCCGGCCAGCTCCCGGTCCTGCCGCAGCGACCGGCCGAACAGCTCGGGCGAGGCCCCCGCGTCCTCGTCCAGCTTGTCCATCAGGATCGTGGCCAGCTCCTCCCAGATCTGCTCGCGGGCCTCGTTGTGCGGGGTGCCCGGGTCCGGCGCGTCGAACGCGTCGGACCAGTCCTCGGCGCTCAGCCAGAGGTCGGCCCAGTGGGTGGTGACCTCCATCCCCTCGGCGGGCGGCTCCTCGTAGAACCGGACGGCCTTCTCGATCGCCCCCACCATGTCGGCCGAGGACTTCAGACGGGCCGTCTCGGGGTCGCTCTCGGACCCGGCCTTCGCCCCCTCGGCGACGAGGTCCCGCACGGTGCAGGTGCGCACCCCCTCCTCACCGAGGCTGGGCAGGACGTCGGCGACGTAGGCCAGGTAGGGCTGGTGCGGGCCGACGAACAGCACGCCGCCGCGCCGGTGGCCGAGCCGGGGGTCGGAGTAGAGCAGGTACGCGGAGCGGTGCAGCGCGACGACCGTCTTCCCGGTGCCCGGGCCGCCGTCCACCACCAGGGCGCCCCGGGACCCCGCCCGGATGATCGCGTCCTGGTCGGCCTGGATGGTGGCCAGCACGTCCCGCATCCGGGCCGACCGGTTGCCGCCCAGGCTCGCGATGAACGCGGACTGGTCGTCCAGCGCGGCGTGCCCCTCCAGGGCCTCGGCGCTGAACACCTCGTCCCAGTAGTCGCCGATCCGGCCGCCGGTCCAGCGGTACCGGCGCCGGCTCACCAGGCCCATCGGGTCGGCGTGGGTGGCCCCGAAGAACGGCTCGGCCGCGGGCGAGCGCCAGTCGACCAGTAGTCGGCGCCCCTCACTGTCGGTGAGGCCGAGCCGCCCGATGTACACCGGCTCCGGGTCGTCCGCGTGGACGACCCGCCCGAGGCACAGGTCCAGGCCGAAGCGGCGCAGGGCGCGCAGCCGACCGGTCAGCTTGTGCACCTCGATGTCCCGGTCCATCGCCTCCCGGCCGAGGCCGCCCGGCGCGCGGCGCAGCGCGTCGAGGCGGTCGGACAGCTCCGCGATCGACTGCTCCAGGCTCTCCGCGACGGCCGCGAAGTGCCGCTCGTCCTCACCGATCAGCGCCGGGTCGGCCTTGGCGACGAGGCGGGCGGGAAGGTCGAACGCGCTGGTGGTGCGGCTGTTCATGGCATCAGCTCCGATCTGAGGCCTGCGATTGTGCGCCACCACGGGGGCCTTGCCGCAAGACCCCCCATGCGCTATACGTTGAGAGTGGCAAGGGGTGGGTTCTCCCCCGGCCAGTCTCCGGTTCGTCTCCTGCTCGTCTCCGAATCATCCCCGGCTCCTTTCCGGGCGCGCTCGACCGCGCCGCGCTCCGCACCGCCGCTCACGCCCCCGCTCCGCGCCGCCCGGTCCACCCGCACCGTCCGCGCCGCTCAGGCTCCCCGGGCCGCGCCGCGCCTAGCCGAGGCGGCGCCGCGACGGCAACCCCGGCTCACCCGGGAGGCTTACCGCACAGCGGAGTTGGACCGCATCGGGTGGTGTCCGGGTGACGGCATCCGGACCGGTTCGTTGGGTGCTACGGCGGGGGTGGGTGCCCCGGTAGCGGGCACTGCCGCCTCCCGCCGTGCGGTCCGAGCCACCGTCGGCCGCCCTACACCGCACCACCGATCCGAAGAGGTCCCGCAATGTCCGAACCATCTGCCACGCCGCAGTTCCCGAGCAGCCCGACGGGCTCGGCCGACGGCACCTCGGCCGGACCCGCCACCCCCAAGAGCCTGCTGGAGCAGATGCAGGAACTGCTCGCCTCCGTCAGCGCGGACCTCGCCGAACTCCAGGGCTCCGTCCCCGGGAGCGCCGACTCCACCGCCTATCCGACCGGCACGGACACCTCCGGTGCGTCCGAGGCCTCGGACGCACCGGG
>NZ_JBHVEU010000647.1:0-3496 GCF_042802075.1 Kitasatospora sp. NPDC057518 | reverse complement strand
GACGCCTACTCCGGCTTCTCCGGCTTCTCCGCGGTGCCCGCCCCGGCGGACTTCTCGGCCTCGGCCGCCTTCTCCGCCTCGGCGGCCCGCTCGGCCTTCTCCGCCTTCTCGGCCTCGGCCGCCTCCGCCTTCTCCGCCTTGGCGGCGGCCCGGCGCTCGGCGTCGGCCTTCTTCTTGTCCTCGGCGATCTGCCGCTTGGCGGCGGTCGCGTAGATGTCCACGTACTCCTGGCCGGAGAGCCGCATGATCTCGTACATCACCTCGTCCGTCACCGAACGGAGGATGAAGCGGTCGTTCTCCATGCCGTGGTAGCGGGAGAAGTCCAGCGGGCGGCCGATCCGGATGCCGGGGCGGATACCGAAGTTGGGGACCACCTGGCCGGGCGGCTGCACCTTCTCGGTGTCGATCATGGCGACCGGGATCACCGGGGCGCCGGTGGCCAGCGCGACGCGGGCCAGGCCGCCGACCTTGCCGCGGTACAGCTTGCCGTCGGGCGAACGGGTGCCCTCGGGGTAGACGCCGAACAGCTCGCCCTCCTCCAGCACCGCGATGGCGCTGCGGATCGCGGCCTCGCCGGCGCCGCGCACGCCCGAGCGGTCCACCGGCAGCTGGCCGACGCCCTTGAAGAACGCGGCGGTCAGCCGGCCCTTGAGGCCCGGGGTGTTGAAGTACTCGGCCTTCGCGATGAAGGTGACCCGGCGCTTGATCAGCGCGGGGAAGAAGAACGAGTCCGAGAAGGACAGGTGGTTGCTCGCGATGATCGCCGCACCCTCGGTGGGGATGTTCTCCTCGCCCTCGATCCAGGGCCGGAAGAAGATCCGAAGCAGTGGCGCGACGATCATCTTCATCAGTCGGTAGAACAACCCGGGCCTCCTGTTATGCGGACCGGTCGATCCTAATGCCCCGCGGCCGCCCGCTGTGCCCGGCCCCGCCGAAGCGGCCGTACCCGGCCTGCTCGTAGGGGGTGTACGACCCGGCGCGGAGCGTGGGACGATGCGAATTCGCAGCACCTCCCCTCCAGCGTCCCCTCCCCCAGCGCCACCCGCCCGCGAAGGAGTCCGCCATGCCGTTGCTGCCCGGTGCCGAGCCGTACCGCCACCGCGGCGGACCGGTGGGGGTGCTGCTCTGCCACGGCTTCACCGGCTCGCCGCAGTCGCTGCGGCCGTGGGCCGACGAGCTGGCGGCGGCCGGTTGCACCGTGTCGCTGCCGCTGCTGCCCGGGCACGGCACCCGCTGGCAGGACATGCAGCTCACCCGCTGGGAGGACTGGTACGCCGAGGTCGAGCGGGAGCTGCTGGCGCTCGCCGAGGAGTGCGAGCAGGTCTTCGTCTGCGCGCTGTCGATGGGCGGCGCGCTGGCGCTGCGGCTCGCGGCGCTGCACGGGCCGACGGTCTCCGGCCTGGTGCTGGTCAACCCGTCGGTGCGCTCGGACACCCCCGCGAGCGCGCTGCTGCCGGTGCTGCGCCACCTGGTCCCCAGCCTGCCCGGGGTCGCCGATGACATCGCCCGGGCCGGCGTGACCGAGGTCGGCTACGACCGCACCCCGCTGCACGCCGCCTGGTCGCTGAGCCTGCTGTGGCGGGAGGTCCAGCGGCTGCTGCCGGAGGTGACCCAGCCGGTGCTGCTGTTCCACAGCCCGCAGGACCACGTCGTCTCGCCGGCCAACTCGGAACTGGTGCTGGCCCGGATATCCTCGACGGACGTGACGGAGCGGCTGTGCCAGCGCAGCTTCCACGTCGCGACGCTGGACCACGACGCGGCGGAAATATTCGCGGCCGGCCAGGACTTCATCCGACGGCTGGCTCCCGCGCACGCGGCGGGCGTCACCCGGGTCGAATCCGACGATCACCATGGCTGAAGGGCCGGAAGTGCACGAGAGCAGCACGGCGGGCGGCGGGGACGAGACTCCCCGCGAGGACGGCGCGACCAAGGACGGCGGGACGAACGCCGCCGCCCCGGGCGGTGCGCCGACGGACCGTACCGGCCCGGACGGCACCCCGACGCCCCCGCCCGTCCAGGACGTCGCCGGGGGCTCCGCCGGGAACACCGCCGAGGGCGCCCCGGGTGAGGCCGCCGAACGCCGTCCGCGCCGCGCGCCCGAGCGCAGCCAGGCCGAGCAGGACGCGATCTTCGCCGCCCTAGTGGCCCAGTTCGACGACCCGGTCGACCTCAACAACCCGAACTGGCCCGAGGTCGAGAACCTCCGGGCGCAGAACGAGCTCAAGGGCGGCCACAAGGAGGGCGGCCCCGGCGGTCGCGGCGACCAGGACGACCTCTCCGACCTCGCCCCCCAGCCCCGCCCCCGCTCCGGCCGGCCGGTGATGCCGGCGGGCGGCGCGGGCCCGCGCGACTTCGAGCTGGCCGAGGAGACCGACGAGGGCCACTTCGTCCCGCCGGAGCCCCCGCCGCTGCCGCCCGCCGACGTGACCGCCAAGTTCGCCTGGCTGGCGGTGCTCGGCGGCCCGGCGCTGCTGCTGGTCGACGCGGTGGTCTGGCGGGAGATCTCCGGCTGGCCCGCCTGGGTGGGGATCACCGCCTTCCTCGGCGGCTTTGTCACCCTGGTCGCGCGGATGAAGGACCGTGACGAGGACGAGCCGGAGGACCCGGACCACGGCGCCGTCGTCTAGCCGTCCGTCCGGTCGCCTGTCCGGCTGTCCGGTCGGCCGGTCGGCAGTTCGAGGACGGCGAGCACCGGCAGGTGGTCGGTCGCGGCCCGCAGGTCGGCCTCGGTGACACCGGGCAGCCCGTGCGGCACCCCGCAGCCGAGGACGGTGATCCCGGGTGTGGCGAAGACGGCGTCGATCCGCTGGTAGGGGCGCTCCGGTACGGAGGTGAACTCGCCTCCCCAGGGCGCGGTCGGGTACCCGTCCTGGAGCCGGGAGGCCAGCAGCCGCCAGCCCGGCCCGTCCGGGTGCTCGTTGAAGTCCCCTGCCACGATGCCGAGTTCGGCGATCCCGAGCTGGTCGAGCAGCAGCTCGAACTGCCCGTACCGCTCCTCCTGGTCCAGGCTGAGGTGGCAGCTGGTGACGGTGAACGGCGCTGTGCCGGGCAGCCGCAGCAGCGCGCCGGCGAAGCCCCGGGCGTGCAGGCCGCGGGTCTTGGGCAGTAGCCGGTCGTGCACCCCCAGCAGCTCCACCGCGCCGGGCCGGCCGAGCAGCAGCGGGCCCGCGGCGGTGCGGCCGCCGCCGGCCAGGACGGCCGTCCCGGTGCTCCGGGCCAGCCAGGCGGCCTGGCCCTCGGGCCGCCAGTAGCGCGGGGACTCCTGGACGCAGACCAGGTCGGGCTCGCAGGCCCGGATCACCCGGGCCAGCGCCCGCCGGTCGTCGCGCAGCGAGCGGATGTTGTAGCTGAGCAGGCGCAGCCGGCCCGGGCCGGGCGGCGGCAGCGGCTCGGCCCGAACGGCGGTCGCGGCGCCGGGCCCGGCCTCGGCGGCGGTCGTGGTCGCGGCGCTCATGGTCCTCCCCTGGGCGGTCACCGGAACGCTCCGACCGTACGC
>NZ_JBHVEU010000646.1:0-3507 GCF_042802075.1 Kitasatospora sp. NPDC057518 | reverse complement strand
GTGCGGCGGGCGCCGCCGGCTCCGACAGCAAGGCTCCCGGCCCCGGCGCCCGGACCGCGCCGATCGCCACCACCGTCAGCGGCGGCGGCATCGACCTGGTACCGGACGCCTCGCTCCTCGGGCAGGGCACCGGCCCCTGGTTCATCGACCCGGGCTGGAACCCCAGCGTCGACAACGGCACCCAGGCCTGGGCCCAGGTGCAGTCGGCCTACCCGGAGACGATGGAGTACAACGGCACCCAGCTCGGCCAGGACAAGCCGGCGTCCGGTTACTGCGGCTACATCGACACGAACAACCGCTGCGACAAGGAGGGCAAGGAGCGCGCCTACTTCCAGGTGGGCCTGAACTCGACGTTCTGGGACTCGACCGTCCTCAGCGCCAAGCTCTACGCCACCGTCGCGCAGTCGTCCAGCCCCTCGACCTCCACCCCGATGGGCCTGTACTCGACCGGGTCGGGCAACAGCAACCCGATCAACAAGTGGACGCGCTGGAACGCCCAGCCCTGTCCCGAGCCGTCGAACTGCTCCAAGGTCGGCATGAACTGGATCTCCGGCGGCGGCGGCAAGGAGTTCGACGTCTACGGCCAGATGGTTCAGGCCGCCCGCGAGCACTGGGACGGCTGGACCTTCATGTTCGCCCCCGACGACGAGGGCAACAAGTACTACCGCCAGCGGTGGGCCAACAACCCGCACGTCGTCGTGACGTACGACCTCAAGCCTCGCATCGGAGACCCGGCAACCAACCCGACCCCTGGCTTCGCCTGGAACGACTCCCACGACAAGTGCCAGACCGGCGGCACCACGGACCCGAAGGACGCACCGGGCTGGGTCGGCATCAACACCGACATCAATCTGAGCGTTGACACCTGGTCGCCGACCGGCCAACAGCTCTGGACCGCCTTCAGGATCTGGGACGACAACGACAACGGCTCCCTGAAGATCTACGAGACCGGTTGGGCCGCGAGTTCCGGCCCCAAGAACGTGAGCGTCGGCCCGCTGATCGACGGCCACCAGTACGGCTGGTTCGCCACCACCAGCGACGGCACGCTCACGAGCGACAACAGCCCGACGTGCTACCTGCGCATCGACCGCACCCCGCCGACCGCTCGCATCACCTCGACGGACTTCCCCGAGTCGGGCACCCTCGGCGGGCACCCCAAGCCCGTCGGCGAAGACGGCTACTTCACCCTGACCGGTACCGACCCGGCCCCGGCCACCGGCGGACAGTCCTCCGGTCTCGCCTGTGCCCGCTGGACCACCGACCCGATCCAGGCCTCAGCCACCGGCTGGAAGTGCACCGACCGCAGCGACAACGTCGTCAAGATGGACGGCGGCAGCTACCAGCTGAAGTATCACGCCACGCACTGGGGCACGAATTTCCTCTACCTGCAGACCCAGGACAACGCCGGCAACATGTCCCAGCCGGTCGCCTACACCTTCTTCGTGCCGAGCAACCCGAACGCGGGTCCCCCGGTCATGGGTGACATCGACGGCGACCTGAAGGCGGACACTCTCCTGCCGGACGGTTCCGGCGCGCTCCGCGTGATCGGCGCCGGCGCCGATCCGTACGCGGCTCCGAATGCCAAGCCGGTCTCCGCCCCCGGCTCCACCGGCTGGAGCAACGTCCAGATCACCCACCGGGGCTCCCTCAGTGAGCAGACCGTCGACGATCTCATCGCACACGTTCCGGGCTCGGCCGAGCTGTACCTGTACACCAACAACGGCACCACCGGCGCCTTCGACAACCAGAGCGGGGTGTCGCTCCAGAAGCCCGCTGACCCTCCCAACGAGCTGAGGACCTGCTTCACCCCCGAGCACACAGCGATCGCCTGTGGTCGGCCGGACTGGTCGGGAGTCACCCAGATCGCGGCCTTCGGTTCGCCCTACGACGACAATCCCCGCGACCCCGGTACAGGCCAGCTCGGGCTCCCCCGCACGTCCCTCCTCTATGTCGAAGCGGGTCAGCTGTGGCTCGCGACCTCGTCCAGTGCCCAGACCCTCGACGGGCCGGCCTATCTGTTGTCCTCGGACCGCAACTGGGACTTCTACGACCTGATCACCCCTGGCCCGGCCAAGGGCACGAACATCCCCACCGTCTGGGCCCGGTCCAAGGGCGACGGAACCATCCACGCCTACCAACTGGCCAAGGGCAGTACCCGGAACACCTTCGACGCCTCCGCCTTCTCCAGCCCCACCAAGGGCTGGCTGGCCAACGGCGTCGACGCCAAGCTGTACCCGAAGGTCGGTTCCAACGGCGACGTCACCGGTGACGGCATCCCCGACCTGTGGGCCGTGGACACCAACAACCAGCTCGTCGCCTGGGCCGGCATCGGCACCCCGAAGGACAAGAACAACCCCGCCAGCGGCCCGACGGTGACCGGCCTGGAGAAGAACCCGGTCGCGCTCGGCAACCTCAACCGCCCCGTCGGCAACTGGCTGGCGGCGCCCGACGGCACCAACACCGTTCGCGACGGACAGAAGCGCACCGACGGGTGGGCGACGAACGTCGGCTGGGTCCAGGAAACCGTGGACGGCCAGAAGACCACCGTGGGCACCTTCGCCTCCGGCGCAGGCTCGAACATCACCATGAGCGGCCCGGTGGTCGACACCCGCAAGAGCTTCACCATCTCCACCTGGGCCAAGGCCGGTTCGGGCCCCGGCGTCGTCGCCAGCCAGGAGACCGGGCACTCCAGCAACTTCCTGCTGTACACCGACGGCGCGGGCAAGAACTGGCACTTCGGCCTGGCCTACACGGACGACGACACCTGGTCGTACGACTACACCGACACCCAGAACGCCAGCGCCGAGACCCGGCCCGGCGTCTGGACCCGCCTGACGGCCTCGTACAACGCCGACACCGGGGCGATGGCCCTCTACGTCGACGGTGTCCTGGCCGGCACCAAGTTCCACCTGGCCGGCACCAGCCCGGCGTCCTCGGGGCCGTTCACCCTGGGCCGGTACAAGTACCAGTCCAAGCCGACCGCGAGCTTCGACGGAAGCATCAGCAGCACCGCCGTCTACCCGTTCGCGGTGGCGCCGACCGCGCCGAGCGCGACCGGTGTCGTCCGCTCGGGTGCCGACGCGGGCATGTGCGTCGACAACGTCAACGGGGGCACCGCGAACGGCAACCCGATCATGCTGGTGAACTGCAACGGCACCGAGGCCCAGCAGCTGGCTCTCGGGAACGACGGCACCATCCGGGTCAAGGGCGGCTGCATCGCCACGGTGAACGCCGGCACGGTCGACGGCACGCAGCTGGAGTACCACTCCTGCGACGGCACCACGGCGCAGAAGTGGATCCCGCTCGCGAACGGCGCGCTGTTCCACCCCGCCTCCGGCAAGTGCTTCGAGCTGCCGGGCGGGCCTGCCACCAGCGGCACCCGGCTCCAGATCGCCGGTTGCGGCTACGGGCCGAACCAGCAGTGGACCATCCCGACCCTGCGGACGGCCGTGCTGCCTGCTCCGCCGCGCTCCTGACCTCCAGGTCCTGAGCCCACGGTCCTGAGTC
>NZ_JBHVEU010000645.1:0-3567 GCF_042802075.1 Kitasatospora sp. NPDC057518 | reverse complement strand
ATCCCTCCGTGGGATCGCCCGGCACCTTTCGTACGGGCCCGCTCAGTGCTGGTGGCCGGCCGGGGCGGCGGCGCCTTCCGTCGTCACGGTGAAGGCCGCCGTGCGGACGGTGTCCTGGTGCTTGAAGTCCAGGAAGAGGCGGTAGCTGCCGGGGCTCGGGGCGGTGGCGGTGAAGCCGATCTCCGGGCCCGGGGTGCCGGTGTCCGGGTGGACGTGCAGGTAGGCGAGGTCGCCGGCGCGCAGGGCGACGAGGTGGCCGTACGCGCCGAGGTAGGGCTGGAGGTCGGTGACCGGCCGGCCGTCCTTGCTGACGGTGAGGGTGAGCGTGCCGCTGCGCCCGGGCGTGAGGTCGCCGCCGAGGGTGACGGTGTAGCCGTCGACGGTGACGGTCCGTCCGGTCTCCGGCAGCGGGGCGGGCCGTAGGTCGCCCGCGGCGTGCAGGTCGGCGCCGAGGGTGAGTCCCTCGCTGGCCCCGGCCGGGGTGAAGTCCGCGAAGACCCGGTACTCCCCGGCGGCGGGGACGGCGGTCTGGGCGCTCCAGGTGCCGTCGGCGGCGAGGGTCGGGTGCAGGTGCTGGAAGGTCGACAGGTCGCGCGGGGCGACGATCAGGTGCAGGTCCTTCTCGTGCTGCTGCTGGTAGGCGGTGACGGGCTTGCCGTCCGTGCCGAGGATGCGGAAGCGCAGGTCGGTGGGGGAGCCGGCGGTCACGAACGGGTTCTCGACGCTGAGCGTGTAGCCGCGTTCGGAGACCTGCAGTCCGCCGGGCAGGTGCTCGGCGCCGCCGTCCGTCGGCTCCTCGCCGTGCCCGGCGTGCCCGCCGTGCGCGGTGGTGGCGGGCTTGGGGGAGGGGCCGTTACCGGTGGCGTGGCCGACGCCGAGGGCGAGGCCGAAGGAGGCGGCGAGTCCGGCGGTGAAGGCGGTGATGCGCAGCGGGGTGTTCATGGCGGCGTTTCTCCTCGTGATGCGGGACGGCAGGACGGCAGGACAGAAGGGGGGCGGGCCGGGCGCTCAGGCCCGCATGAGCCGGGCGATGGCCTGGGTGGCCTCGGCGACCTTGGCGTCCGCCTCGGCCCCGCCGCCCGCGATGGCGTCGTGGACGCAGTGGGCGAGGTGGGAGTCGAGCAGCTGCAGCGCCACGGACTGGAGGGCCTTGGTGGCGGCGGAGACCTGGGTGAGCGTGTCGATGCAGTAGGTGTCGGTGTCGACCATGCGCTGGAGGCCGCGGATCTGGCCCTCGACACGGCGCAGGCGGCGCAGGAGCTGGTCCTTGTCGTTGTGGTAGCCGGCCATGGGGTCCTCCTCGGGTTCCGGCGGGGGGGCGATGCGACGTGATGCGACTCGATGCGGTTCGACGCGCCTTGGTGCGGCTCGATGCGGCTCGATGCGGCTCGATGCCCACGAGTGAATACCCCATGGGGGTATCAAGTCAAGCGGTCTCCGCCCCTCCAAAAATACGGGCAGGGGGTATCCGTCAGGTCTTGCGGACGATACCCCTCAGGGGTATAAATGAACCCGGCACCGCCCGATACCCCCCATGGGTACGAGGGCCCGGCCGCCGAACGTACCGCACGACGACGTCACGAGGAGCGACGATGACTACGCAGGCACCCGCCTCAGCGGAGGTGGAACTCTCGATCGGCGGCATGACGTGCGCCTCCTGCGCGGCCCGGATCGAGAAGAAGCTCAACCGGATGGACGGGGTCACGGCCAGCGTCAACTACGCCACGGAGAAGGCGAAGGTCTCCTTCGAGGGCGGGGTCGAGGTCGCCGACCTGATCGCCACCGTCGAGGCCACCGGCTACACCGCCGCGCTGCCCAAGCCCCCGGCCGCGGAAGGGGGTTCGGGCGCCGGGCAGGCCGAGCCGGCCGACGAGCTGGCCCCGCTGCGCCAGCGGTTGTTCACCGCCGTGGCGCTCGCGGTGCCGGTGATCGCGATGGCGATGGTGCCGGCCCTCCAGTTCGACAACTGGCAGTGGCTGTCGCTGACCCTCGCCGCACCGGTCGTCACCTACGCCGCCTGGCCGTTCCACCGGGCCGCGTTCACCAACGCCCGGCACGGCGCCGCGACCATGGACACCCTGGTCTCGCTCGGCACCACCGCCGCGTTCCTCTGGTCGCTGTGGGCGCTGTTCTTCGGCGATGCCGGGATGCCGGGCATGCGGCACGGCTTCGAGTTCACCATCGCCCGCGGTGACGGCTCGTCCAACATCTACCTGGAGGCGGCGGCCGGCGTCACCGCCTTCATCCTGGCCGGCCGCTACTTCGAGGCGCGCTCCAAGCGCACCGCCGGGGCCGCGCTCAAGGCGCTGCTGGAACTGGGCGCCAAGGACGTGACGGTGCTGCGCGGCGGGGCCGAGGTGCGCATCCCGATCGCCGACCTCGCCGTGGGCGACCGCTTCGTGGTCCGGCCGGGCGAGAAGATCGCCACCGACGGCACGGTGGTCGAGGGTGCCTCGGCGGTGGACGCCTCGATGCTGACCGGCGAGTCCGTCCCGGTCGAGGTCGGGGTCGGCGACAACGTCACCGGCGCCACCGTCAACGCGGGCGGCCGGCTGGTGGTCGAGGCCACCCGGGTCGGTGCCGACACCCAGCTGTCCCGGATGGCCCGGCTGGTCGAGGAGGCGCAGAACGGCAAGGCCGCCGCCCAGCGCCTCGCGGACCGGATCTCCGCGGTCTTCGTCCCGATCGTGATCACCCTCGCGGTGGCCACCCTCGGCTACTGGCTGGGCACCGGCGAAGGCTGGACCGCCGCCTTCACCGCGGCCGTTGCCGTGCTGATCATCGCCTGCCCGTGCGCCCTCGGCCTGGCCACCCCGACCGCCCTGCTGGTCGGCACCGGCCGCGGCGCCCAGCTGGGCGTCCTGATCAAGGGCCCGGAGGTCCTGGAGTCCACCCGCAAGGTCGACACCATCGTCCTGGACAAGACCGGCACCGTCACCACCGGCCAGATGACCCTGCTCGCCGTGCACACCGCCAGCGGCGTGGACCGGGCCGAGGTGCTGCGCCTGGCCGGCGCCCTGGAGCACGCCTCCGAGCACCCGATCGCCCGGGCGATCGCCACCGCCGCCGCCAAGGCCGGCGAACTGCCCGCCGTCGAGGGCTTCGAGAACGTCCCGGGCCTGGGCGTCCAGGGCGTGGTGGACGGCCACGCCGTGGTGGCCGGCCGGGAGGCCCTGCTGAACGAGTGGTCGCAGTACCTGCCCGAGGCGCTGGCCGAGGCCAAGCGCACCGCCGAGGCGGCCGGCCGCACCGCGATCGCGGTCGGCTGGGACGGCGAGGCCCGGGCCGTGCTGGAGGTCGCCGACGCGGTCAAGCCGACCAGCGCCGAGGCCATCGGCAGGCTGCGCGCCCTGGGCCTGACCCCGGTGCTGCTCACCGGCGACAACCGGCTGGTCGCCGAGGCCGTCGCGGCCGAGGTCGGCATCGGGCCGGAGCACGTGATCGCCGAGGTCATGCCGCAGGACAAGGTCGACACCGTCAAGCGGCTGCAGGCCGAGGGCAAGGTCGTCGCGATGGTCGGCGACGGCGTCAACGACGCGGCCGCGCTCGCCCAGGCCGACCTGGGCC
>NZ_JBHVEU010000644.1:0-3568 GCF_042802075.1 Kitasatospora sp. NPDC057518 | reverse complement strand
GCTTCCGGCTCGCGGGGGCGGACCACCGAGGACGTACGGCTCAGAAGGCGTACGGCGGTTTGCCCGTCCACCAGTTGCCGGGCGCGTCCGGGTCGCGGCTGGTCCAGAACTCGACGATCGCGTTGGTGAACTCGGCCGCGGAGAGCACGCCGTCGCCGTCGGTGTCGAGGTGGCGGAAGGCCTCGTCGGCGTCGTCGCGGGACAGGCCGGCGAAGTGGCCGCGCTGGAAGACGAAGAACTCGCCGGCGTCCACCGTCCCGCTGCGGTCGGCGTCGGCGACGGAGAGGAAGGCCCCGGCGAGCGCGCCGAGGATCTCCTGGGCGGCCTCCGGGTCGTCGGCGAGCGAGCCGGTCGAGGCGACGAACTGCTGCCGGGTGATCGCCTCGGTGCCGGCGGGCAGCCGGGCGAGGTGCAGGTCGTGCCAGGTCGTCAGGTAGGCCCGGACTATCACGGCCTCCGCCTCGGAGCCCTCCTGGTGGCCGAGCGAGCGGGCCACCGAGAGGCCCATCAGGACGTGGTCCCGCTCGGTGAGCAGCCCGTCGCCGTCGGCGTCGAGGTGATCGAAGCCGTGATTGATCTTTGCGATGAGCAGGTCGTCCGACAAAAGTGCCCCCTCGATTGGTGATTCCTTGCCCGGGTCTCCTACGTCACATCGCCTGCACGCTAGCGCCTCGAACCGGACCGGCGCAGCCGAACGACCTGCTGCTTCACCCGCCGGGCCTCGATGATCATCGGTCACCTCAGTGCACCGCCGCCAGCAGTTCCCTCGTGTACTCGGTGTGCGGCGCCGCGAACAGCTGGTCCCGGTCGGTGGACTCGACCAGCCGTCCCCGGTGCATCACCGCCACCCGATCGCAGAAGTGCCGGACCACCGCGAGGTCGTGGGAGACGAACAGGAAGGCGACAGCGAGCCGTTCGCGCAGCTCCATCAGCAGGTTGAGCACCTGGGCCTGCACCGACACGTCGAGCGCGGAGACCGGCTCGTCGGCGATGATCAGGCGCGGCTGCGGGGCCAGCGCGCGGGCGATGCCGATCCGCTGGCGCTGCCCGCCGGAGAACTCGTGCGGGTAGCGGTCCAGGTGCCGGGCCTCCAGGCCGACCTGCTCCAGCAACTCGGCGGAACGCTCCCGCCGTTCGGCCCGGTCCAGCGGGGTGTGCAGGCGCAGCGGGGTGTCCAGGGTCTGGGCGACGGTCCGGCGCGGGTTGAGCGAGGCGTACGGGTCCTGGAAGACCAGCTGGATCTCCCGGCTGAGCCGCTTCCGCAGCTCCCGGTCCGGCCGGGTGACGTCCTGGCCGTCGTACAGCACCCTGCCGCCGGTGGGGCGTTGCAGCCCGGCCAGGACCCGTGAGGTGGTGGACTTGCCGGAGCCGGACTCGCCGACCAGCCCGAGCGTCTCGCCGGGCGCGATCCGCAGGCCGACGCCCTCGACCGCCCGGACCGGTTCGGCCCGCAGGCCGGGGAAGCGCCGGCGTCCGGGGAAGCGCACGGACAGGTCGTCCACCTCGACCAGCCACCGCTCGGGGCGCTCGACGGTCCGCGGCCGGAACGTCCGCGACGGGGCCGGCTCGTCGACCGTCGGCAGGGCGGTGCCCGGCACCGAGTCCAGCCGGAGCGCCGCGCCCACCAGCGCCCGGGTGTACGGCTCGCGTGGTGCGGCCAGCAGTTCGGCGGTCGGCGCGGACTCGACCTCGACCCCGCCGCGCAGCACCAGCGTGCGGTCCGTCGTCCCGGCGACCACGCCCAGGTCGTGGCTGACCAGCAGCACCGCCGTCCCGTGCTCGCGCTGCAACTCGCCGAGCAGGTCGAGGACCTGCCGCTGGACGCGGGCGTCCAGGGCGGTGGTCGGCTCGTCCGCGATGAGCAGCCTGGGGTCGTTCATCAGCGCCATCGCGATCATCACGCGCTGGCGCATGCCGCCGGAGAACTGGTGCGGGTAGTCGCGCGTCCGGGCCGTCGGGATGCCGACCCGGTCGAGCATCTCGGCCGCCCGCCGGCCCGCCTCGGCCCGGCCCGTGCCCGGGTGGTGCAGCCGGTACATCTCGGCGAGCTGGGCGCCCACGCCGTGGAAGGGGCTGAGCGAGGTGAGCGCGTCCTGGAAGACCAGCGCCGCCTTTCCGCCCCGCACCCCGCGCAGCGCGGACTCCTCGGTGCCGACGACCTCCTGCCCGTCGAGCCGGATCGAGCCGGTGACGGTGGTGGTGCGCGGGTCGTGCAGGCCGAGGACGGCGAGCCCGACGGTCGACTTGCCGGAGCCCGACTCGCCGACCAGGCCCAGGACTTCACCCGGGGCGAGGTCGAAGGAGAGGCCCTGGACGGCGGTCACCGGCGCACCGCCGCGCGGGTCGGCGAAGGCGACGGTCAGATCGCGGACGCTCAGCACCGGCTCGACGGTCTCCGCCGCCGTGCTCTCCACCTCTGCGGTCCGCACGCCGGCCCCCGGAACAGTGGAATTCATCGAAGGGCTCCCCATCAGTTCAGCCGGACACGCGGGTCGAGCCAGGCGACCGCGAGGTCGGCCAGCGCGACGAACAGCACCATGAAGCAGGCGGCCAGCAGCACCGCGCCGACCACGGCGGGCAGGTCCTGCCCGGCGACGGCCTCGGCGGCGAACCGCCCGACCCCGTTCAGCCCGAACACCGTCTCGGTGATCACGGCTCCGCCGAGCAGCACCCCGGCCTCCAGCCCGATCAGCTGCACCAGCGGTCCGGCGGCGCCGCGCGAGGTGTACTTGAGGTGGGCGCGCAGCCGTCCCAGGCCCTTGCCGCGGGCCGTGCGGACGTACTCCTCGTTCATCGTCTCCAGCAGCTGCGAGCGCGAAAGCCGGGCGAACACCGCGGAGTTGACGAAGCCGAGGACGAACCAGGGGAGCAGCATCCCGCCCGCCCAGGCGGCCAGGTCGTCGGCCGGCGGGGTGTAGGAGGGCAGCGGCAGCAGCCCGGTGGAGTAGACCAGCAGCCACTGCGCGACGTACCCGAGGAAGTAGATCTGCAGGCTGGCGCCGACCAGGGTGAAGCCGGACAGCAGCCGGTCGGTCCGCCGCCCGTGCCGCAGCGCGGAGACGAAGCCGGTGCCGAGGCCGAACACCAGCAGGACGGCGAGCGCCCCGGCGGTCAGCGAGAGGGTGACCGGCAGGTGGTCGGCGAGGGCCTCGCTGACCGGCTGGTGCAGCCGGTAGGAGTAGCCGAGGCAGGGGGCGTCGCAGTGGATGGTCGAGCCGTCCACGTCGCCGATGTCCCGCCCGGCGACGACCCCGGCCAGGTAGTCGGTGTACTGGGTGAGCAGCGGCTGGTCCAGGCCCATGCTCTGGCGCACCGCCGCGACCTGCCCGCTGTCGCAGCGCGGGCCGCAGGCGGCGCGGGCCGGGTCGGCGGGCGCGGCGTAGAAGAGGGCGAAGGCGGCGGCGGAGACCGCGACCAGGACCGCGAGGGCCTGGGCGGTCCGCCGCAGGACGAAGGAGAGCATGGCCGATCCGGGGTCGACGTGACGGGGGAGGCGTGCAAAACGGAGGCGGAACGGAGACGGAACCGGAGGCGGAACCGGGGCCCGCCCCCGCCACCGCGCACGGGC
>NZ_JBHVEU010000643.1:0-3598 GCF_042802075.1 Kitasatospora sp. NPDC057518 | reverse complement strand
TCACGCTCGGCGGTCACCTTGAAGGTGTGGCCGTCGACGGTGATGCTGTCCTCGGTGTGCGAGACCTCGGCCTGGAGGGTGCCCAGGGTGGTGTCCTCCCGGACCCTGGTGCTCACGGGCGGCAAGAGCCCCGAGGGTTTCCACCAAGCCGCGCGGGCGCTCACCGAGGTGCTGCCCCACGCCGAGCACCGCACGCTCGACGGCCTCCACCACGGGAGACCTTCGACTTCGGCGGCATCACCCCGACCCCGCCGAACCGGACCTTCACCGGCGAGCTGGACGTGGCTGTCGGGCGGCGCACCGTCCGGCTGATCGAGGTCGGCCCCGCCCACACCCAGGGCGACATCCTGGTCCAACTGCCCGACACCGGTGTGCTGTTCGCCGGGGACCTGCTGTTCATCGGCGGCCACCCGGTGATCCACAGCGGCCCGATCGGCAACTGGATCGCCGTCTGCGACCGCATCCTCGGCCTGGACGTCGATACGATCGTGCCCGGGCACGGGCCGGTCGTCGGCAAGCCCGAGGTCCGCTCCTTCCGCGACTACCTGGAGCGGGTCCGCGACCATGCCGAGCGCACCCACCGGGCGGGCGTGCCGGTGCTGCGCGCCGCACGGGAGATGGACCTGATCGGCCTCGCCGACCTGGCCGACCCCGAGCGGCTGGTCCTCAACATCGGCGCTGTCCACCGCGAACTCAACGGCGACGGAACCCCGGGCGAGATGGAACTCCTGGGCCTCCTGGACGCGTACGAGCCCGCCCCGCTGCTGGCCCCGCGGGCCGGGGCCGAGGTCGCCGCCGAGGTCACCGCGCTGGCCGCGGGCCTGCCGGGCGTCGTCCGGCAGCTGTTCCCGGCTGAGGGAGCCGGGCCGCTGGAGGGCTTCCCGGTGCCCAACGTGCTGGCCACCATCGGGCACCACCCCGACCTGCTGACCAGCCTGGCGCCGCTGCTCGCCCTGCTCAACCAGGGCACGATCCCGCCCCGCGAACGGGAGTTGGCTGTTCTGCGCACCGCACACCGCACCGGTTCGACGTACGAGTGGCTGCACCACGTCCGGCTCGGCGGCCTCGCCGGGCTGAGCGGGCCCGAGATCGCCCGCGTCCCGGAGGGGCCGGACCACCCCGACTGGGCCGAGACCGACCGCGTCCTGCTGCGGGCCGTCGACGAGCTGCACGACGGGCACGCGCTCTCCCCGGCCACCTGGGAGGCGCTGGCGGACAGCTACTCCGCGCCGCGGCTGCTGGAGCTGCTGGCGCTGGTCGGGACGTACCGGATGGTGGCCGGAATCCTCAACTCCTGCCGGGTCCCCGTCGACGGCTGGCTCTCCGGGGCCGGCGCGTAGGGGCGGCAGCAGGAGCGGGCGCGTAGGGCACGTGCCCGGCGCGCGCAGGGAACGCGCACCCCGCCGTTGTCCGTGCCCGCTCCTACGATCGCCGCATGCCCGACGCCTTCACCGTCCTGTGGACCCAGCCGACCTGCCGCGCCCTGCGCAAGGCCGGCCACGTGGGTGCCCGGCCCCCGGTCGCCTTCAGCGGGGTGCACACCTCGCTGCCCGCCTGGTCGGGGGCCAGGGCCGGGGACGAGGTGTACGCGCTGCACGTCAACCGGTGCGAGGTGTTCGTGGTGAGCCGGATGCGGGTGGTCGACCGGGAGCGGGGCGACTGCTGCGGCGCCGCCGCCGCGAGCTGGGACGACCCGGCGTTCCCCGGGCACGAGGCCTGGTCGATGCTCGGCGCCGGCGGCTGCGGCGCCTCGGCGGTGCACGTGGACGCGACGCCGGTGCGCTTCGACCGGCCGGTGCCGGGCGAGCTGCTGGAGCGGCTCACCTGGCGCAACCGCCGCAACCGGACGCGGAACCTGAAGCACGTGGTGGACGGCCGCCTCGAACGGGCGGTCGGCCTCCAGGGGTTCTACCGCCTGGCACCGGAGTCGGCCGACGAGCTGGCGGGGCTCGTCGGCCCCTGACGGAGCGGGTGCGGCGGGGTGCGTCCGGGGGCTACGGCGTGACGGGTTCCAGCCGAAGTCGCCGGGACGGCCAGGGGGCCGGCTCGGCGGGGCCGAACCAGACGCGGACGTCCTCGCCGGTGCGGACGGGCAGCCGGGGGAAGTCGTTCTCGGCGTGCTCGGTGCGGTGCAACGCGTGGGCCGGGAGCAGGTGTTCGGTGGCGAAGGCGTCGAAGGCGGCGGCGTCGGCCGGGTGGCAGACGGTGGCGAGGACCTCGCGGGCGCCCGCGGGCGGGGTGAAGCAGGGGCCGCGCAGCAGCAGGACGTCGTCGCTGTCGACCATGGTGGCGTTGGCCGCGTCGCGGTGCTCCCGCCAGACCGGGCCGCCGTAGAAGGCCTCCAGGGCGCGCCGCCGGCCGGCCATGTCGGGGAAGGCGCGCAGCCAGACGAAGCGGTCCGGGTCGTCCAGGTCGCGGAAGCGGCCGCCGACGGTGATGCCGACCGCCTGCTGGCCGGTAACGAACTCGCGCTCGAACAGCTCGATCAGGGTCTCCCGGGCGCCGGGGTGCAGCGTGTACTGGCGGAGTTCGACGACGGGGCTCATGCGGCGGCCGTCCCGGTGCGGGTGAAGTCGTTCATGGGCCGCAGCGTAGGAGCGCTCCCCTGACATCCCCTGTCAGTGGATACTGGGCGACATGCGCGCGAGTCGGCTGGTCGCCCTGCTCCTGCTGCTCCAGAACCGGGGCCGGCTGACCGCCGAGCAGCTGGCGGCGGAGCTGGAGGTCTCCGTCCGCACGGTCTACCGGGACGTCCAGGCGCTCGCCGCCGCCGGTGTCCCGCTGTACGGCGACGCCGGGCACGCCGGCGGGTACCGGCTGGTCGACGGCTACCGGACCCGCCTCACCGGGCTGACCGCCGCCGAGGCCCAGGCCGCCTTCCTCGCCGCACTCCCGGGCGCCGCAGCCCAGTTGGGCCTCGGCGAGGCGCTCGCCGCCGCCCAGCTCAAGCTGCGGGCGGCCCTGCCGGCCGAGCTGCGCGAGCACGCCGGGCGGATCCAGGAGCGCTTCCTGCTCGACGCGCCCGGCTGGTACGGCGCCGCGGACGAGACCCCCCACCTGGCCGCCGTTGCCGCCGCGGTGTGGGAGCGCCGGGCGGTGGTGCTGCGGTACCGGCGCTGGCGGGCGCCGGAGGAGATCGAGCGGCGGGTGGAGCCGTACGGGCTGGTGCTCAAGGCGGGGCGCTGGTACCTGGTCGCCGCCGGGCCGACCGGGATGCGCACGTACCGGGTCGACCAGGTCGTCGAACTGCGCGAGCTGGACGAGGGGTTCGCGGTGCCGGACGGCTTCGGCCTGGGCGCGTACTGGGCGGACTACCTCGCCGACTTCCGGGCCCGGCTGCACACCGGGGAGGCGCTGCTCCGGCTCACCCCGGAGGGCGCCCGGCGCCTCGGGGTTGCCGCCGCGGCCGACGGCTGGACGGAGGCCCGGGTGCCGATCGAGTCGCTGGACCACGCGCACGGGGAGTTCCTGCGACTGGGCGCCGACGTCGAGGTCCTGGAACCGGCCGAACTCCGCGCCCGCATCGCCGCAACGGTCCGGACCCTGGCCGCCCGCTACGGGGGGTGACCCCCGGGCCCGGACAGCGGAACGCCCGACC
>NZ_JBHVEU010000642.1:0-3649 GCF_042802075.1 Kitasatospora sp. NPDC057518 | reverse complement strand
GTCTTTCCCGGTCCGCCGTTCCGCCGGGCCCGGGCCACTCGGACGGGTCAGGAGCTGTCGCTGTGGAGCGGGATGTTGCCAAGCATGGGGACGTACGGGCCCCTCGGCCGCCGAACACCGACCAGGAGAGGGATCCCTCGGTGCGTGAACTCCACAGTCCCCCCAGCCACCGCCGACCGGGCCGGAGGTGGACGCCGCAGCGGACGGTCGCGCTGATCGTGGCGGCCTCCGGCGTCGCCGTGCTCGCGGCCTGCAGCAGCAGCTCCTCGGGCACGGCGGCCGGATCGGCGTCGGCCACGCCGCCCAACGCGGGCGCCTTCTCCGGCGAGCCGCCCTCCGCCGTCGCCTCCGCCGCCGAGTCGCTGCTGGCCTCGGCGTCCGCGGCCATCGCCTCGGCCTCGGAGGCCTCCGCGGCGTCCGTCGCCTCCAAGGCCGCGGCGGCCTCCGCCTTCGAGGCCTCCGTCTCGGCGCAGCAGGTGACGACCAGGGAGAAGGCCGCCTCGGTGCTCAGCGGGGAGCCGGACGGCGGCAACGCGGTGAACGACGTCGCGATCACCGGCATCAACCGGCAGAACACCGGCGGCCTGCACGCCGTGGTCGTCACGATCCGCAACCGGGGGCTCGAAGCGGCCTCCTACGCCGTCCAGGTCGACTTCACCGACACCAGCGGCAAGACCGTGGACAGCGCCGTCGTCGGCGCCGAGAACGTCCCGGCGAACGGCACGGCCGAGCCCGTCGCCTTCAGCAGGCAGCCGGCCGACCGGACGCTGCTGCCGGTGGTGGTCAAGGCCGTCCGGTACTGACCCCCGGCCTGGCGGAAGTCCGCCGCGTGGTCCCGCACCCAGCTGCGGACATCGCGCGGCGGACGCCCGAGCACCTCCCGCACGGTGCCGGTCACCCGCTCCGGCTCCCGGGTGAACGACTCCCAGGCGCGCAGCCGGGCCGCCACGAACGCGGCGTTCCCCCAGGCCGCCGTCAGCTCCTCGCGGGCCGTCTCCGGCGGCAGCTCCTCCCACCGCACCGCGACGCCCAGCTCCTCGCCGATGATCCCGGCCGGCTCGGCGTGCGAGAGCGACTCCGGGCCGGTGAGCACGTACGCGGCGCCGCCGTGCCCGTCCTCGGTGAGCGCCCGCACCGCGACGTCCGCGATGTCCCGCTCGTGCACCGGTGATCGCCGCGCCCGCCCGTACGGCCGGCGGACCACGCCCTCCCGCACCTGGTCGGCCCAGGCCGGCAGGTTGCCCGCGAAGTCGATCGCCCGGACGAAGGTCCACTCCAGGCCCGAGCGCCGGATCAGCCGCTCGATCTCCTGGTGGAAGACGACGGCCGGCTCGTCGTCGGCGAGGTCCGCCACGTCCGTCGACAGGTAGACGACCCGCCGGGTGTGCCGGGCGATCAGCTCCACCACCCGGGGCCGCACGGGCAGCCCGGGCCACATCAGGTAGACCGCCTCCACCCCGCCGGCCAGCGCGGGCTCCAGGCTCTCGGGCCGCGTCAGGTCGCCCTCGACGGCCTCGACGCCCGCCGGGAGCCGGGACGTCGCCTCGTCGCGCACCAACGCCCGCACCTCGTGGCCGCCTTCGACCAGCGAGGCCACAACGTGCCTGCCCACACTGCCGGTTGCGCCGATCACCAGAACCTTGGTCATGCCCGCCCCCGACACCGGTGCGCCCGGGGCTATGCCCGGGCGGCTACCAGCCCGACTCCACCAGCCCGACTCCACCAGCCCGACTCCACCGGCCCGGTTCGCGGGCGCGTCCCGGGTTACGTCACGCCGCCGGGGGGTTACGTGACGCCGTCCGCGCGTTCCCGCTGCCGGGTGCGGTAGGCGCGGGAGCGGCAGCGGGGCGAGCAGTAGCGGGGCGGGCGGCCGCCGGGGCGCGGGCCGTCGGGGGAGGGGGCGGGGGCCGTCAGCGGGCCGCCGCAGGCGGGGCAGGCCGGGGCCGGTTCGGGCTCCTCGTCGGGGGCCGGGGCGTCCGGGACCGGGTGCGAGGTCAGGCCCAGCCGTTCGGCGACCACGCCGGCCTGGAAGCGGCTGTGCGCGCCGAGGCCGTCCAGCAGGTCCGAGACGTGGCGGCGGCAGGTGCGCAGGGAGATGCCGAGGCGGCGGGCGATGGACTCGTCCTTGAGGCCCTTCGCGAGCAGCACCAGGATGCTCTGCTTCATCGTCTTGGTGACGTCGTGCGCGGCCTGCGGGCCGCTGGCGAACGGGGCCGCGTTCTCCCAGTCCCGTTCGAAGACCGTCAGCAGGTAGGAGAGCAGGTCGGGCTCGCGGATGATGAGGGCGCCGCCGGAGCTGGCGGGCAGCAGGGCCAGCGAGCCGTCCACGATGATCAGTTGCGGCAGCACCTCCGGCAGCGTCCGGATCTCGGCGCCGGCCTCGATGAGCTGCTCGGCGTGCACCCGGGTGGGCTGGTCGAAGCGGGTCGCGTGCTGGTAGAGGCTGCGCATCCGGACGCCCCGGTCGAGCAGCGCCAGGTCGCGCGGCAGCGCCTCGCGCAGGGCGGCCGGGGAGAACGAACCGCCGTGCTTGGAGACCAGCACCTCGCTGCGGCAGGAGTCGATCACGTCGGCGAGCAGCGAACGCACCGCGAACTTGTCCGGCAGGCGGTCGATGGTGCCCTGGGGGAAGGCGTGCTGACGGGCCTGGAGGTAGACGGGCACCAGCGCCGCGAGGCCGTCGCGCTGCTGCTGGACGATCCGCCGCTGCTCGCGCAGGGCCTCCTCCCGGGCGCGCAGGGCGGTGTCGCGGGCGGAGAGCAGCTGGGCGGTGGCGGCCTGGGGGCTGACGGGCTGCCAGGCGACCGGGGGCGCGTCCGTACGGCTCCCGTCCGTGCGGCGGTCGTCGGGGAACAGTTCCTGGAGGAGGCAGGCCCCGGTGAGCTGCCGGACGGCCGCCTCGCACTCCGGCAGGGTCAGGTCGGTCTCCGACGCCGCCTGCGCGAGGGTGGCCGGGGTGAGGCGCTCGTGCACCACCGTCCACCGGTAGAGCGTGACGGCCGCGCTGTCGAGCGCGGGCACGTCGGCGGTCGGGTCGGGGACGGTCAGGTCGGGGCCGGTCACGGGGTGCATCGCATGCCTCCTAAAGCTGCCAGGCAGGCTCATGATCCCCTGCGGGGGATGCCGTGGCCATCCGCCGCCTGGCAGGGTGACGAGCACGGACCGGGCGATGCGGCAGGAACTGCGGAAACGCCCGGAACGTGTGGAACCGTCCCCGAAGTGATGGGAGTTGTCGTCATGCGAGGAATCGTGACGCGGACACTGGCCGTGGTCGCGCTGGGTGCCGCCGCCTGGTTGGGCGGGGTGGCTCCGGCCGGCGCCTCCGTGTTCGACGGCGCGACGCTGACGGAACCCGGCGGCGTGCACGACGGCCACCACTGCGTCCAGACGACGGCCTGGGGCGACGCCTGGTGCCCGGGCAAGCCGCTGAGCTGACGCGTCGTCGCGAGCGACTCCCGTCCCCTCCTCATCGAAAGGGAAGTCCTGTCATGCACATGGCTCTGAAGCGTTCCGTCCGTACCGCGCCCACCGCCACCGGCCGGGCCGGCTCCGCGTCCTCCGCCTCCTCCGCCGGGGCCTCCGCAGGGTCCGCGGGCTGATCCGCCCGGTGACGTGACGTAGCGCGCCCTGCACGGGAAGTCGGCGGCTG
>NZ_JBHVEU010000641.1:0-3667 GCF_042802075.1 Kitasatospora sp. NPDC057518 | reverse complement strand
CGTCCGACGCGGGCTCCACAGCCGGAACGAGGGGGGTGTTCGGTGTATCCGTTGGGGCTTGGTGTCGTTTCGTGGTGGTGGCTCGCGATTCTGGCGACCGCGGTGTTCTGGGCGGTGCTGGTGCCGGGAATGCCCACGCGCACGCACCGGATCAGCATGGCGCTGGCGCCGGCCGCGATGGTGGTCTTCGGCCTCGGCAGCTACTACGCGAAGCACATGGACGCGGCCGCGGTGCTCGCCATGTACTCCTTCGCGGTGGTGGCCTTCCCGGTGGGAATGGTCGGCCACCGCAGGAAGTTCGCGCAGCGCCTGATGGAGGCGAAGGAGAGGGGCGAGTCGGAGGACAACACGTGGCCGCCCGCCATGATGGCGCAGGTCTTCGTGTCCCTTGTCGTCTTCGGGACCGCGGCGATCTGGACCACCCGGTAGCGACTCGGTCCACGGCTCACCCGCCCGCGACAACCTTCTCCCCGGGCATATAGGCCGTATACGAACATGGCGGAATTCCAGATGCTTCCGAAGCGGGAAACGATCTTCCGGAAGTCGACCCGCTCGTGATAGCAATGGTGCCGGTCGGGGCCGGGGGTGGCCGGGGGTGGCCGGAAACGCCATTCGACCAGGTCGCCGGTACGTGCACCGACTCGGCAGGTCCGCTGCGAACCAGCAGCAATTGACGGCTAATCAGGGGGTTTTATTCATGCGTTCCATCACCAAGATGGTCATCGTCGGCGCGGTCGCCGGCACGGTCGCGGTGTCCGGCGTCGTGGGCGCCGTCGCGGCTGACCGCAGCGCCGCCGCGCCCGGCGGCACCGCCGCCGCTCCGAAGGCGCTGACCGCCGACGACACTCCGCCGCCGGCCGTGGAGGACTTCGCCTACCCCGGCGCGGACCAGATCTTCGCGGACCGTGGCATCCGGCTGAAGAGCGGTGACGGCCACATCGTCCTCGTGCCCTGCGCCCCGGGTCTGCTGGAGGTCGACGCCCGGAACATGGCGGAGACCGACAAGGTCGGCGGCGGCCGCTTCTGCTTCACCACCACCGGCACGTCCGGTCGGCTCAGCCTGGAGCTGCCGTCGACCTACGCCGTCTCCACCTCCGACTACTCCGTCCACGTGGTCATGGTGAACGGCACCGAGACCAAGATCCACGACCTGAAGCCGAACACCTGGAACAAGGTCGGCGAGCTCACCGACCCGCAGCAGCGCCCGTTCACCCTGCTGGAGCTCACCACCTCCAAGTGAGGCTCCGATCAGGCGGTTTGACGCACGCCTGATCCCCCGGCCCCGGCCCCGCCGCGCGAGTGGCGGGACCGGGACCAGCGGGACCCGAACCATCCGAGCGGCCCGCATCGCCGCGGCCCGCGAGCGGTGCGAACGCCCTCCGCGTCCACCCCGCAGACGGCGGCCGACTCCACGAAGCCCGACGGGGCCGCACAGCGGGACTCCGACCGCCAGGGTGCCGAACGGCCGGGCCTGCGCTGCGAGTTCCTCGGCAGCCGGCTGCCGTCGCTCGGCGGTGGGCCACCGGCCGCACAGGCCGGCGAGCCGGCTGCAGGCCTGCGGCTCGTACCGCTCCAGGCGGCTGAGCGGGTGCAGGGCGACGGCCTGGCGGCCCGTCAGAGGCCGCGCGATCGCGGACTCCGTCGGACGCGGGCGGCTCACTCGTCCCCGGCCTCGGCGACCACGGGCCCGAACTGCCGGGCCAGCCTCACCGCTGACCTGCCCCGCAGGCCCTCCGCGCTCCAGGACAGCGCTTCGCGATCGTCGGCGAAGACGCCGGCGGGAAACCCGCCGGACCACGTCGGACCGATCGCTACCCGAATTCACCTCTTATCGTTGGGAACCCTGTTCATGCCTCGCAACTCCTCGCCCCGCTCCCGACGAGCGGGCGTGCTGGTAGCGGCCGCGGCCGCGGCCGCCGGCACGATGACCTCCTTCACCCCGGCCGGCGCGGTGACCGGCGACGCCGCCGCCGACGGCTCGTACGCCTACACCGCCCGGATCGTCGTCGGCGACGCCCTGCGCGGCTGCACCGGCACGCTGGTGGACCACTACTGGGTGCTGACCGCCGCGTCCTGCTTCTCCGACGACCCCGCTCAGCCGCAGGCGCTGGCGGCCGGCGCGCCGAAGTGGAAGACGACCGTCACGGTGGGCGCCAAGTCCGCCGACGTGGCCGAGCTGGTGCCGCGGCAGGAGCGCGACCTGGTGATGGCCCGCCTGGCCACCGCCGTGGACGGCATCACCCCGCCGGCGTTCGCCACGACCGCCCCCACCTCGGGAGAGAACCTGCGGGTGGCCGGGTACGGCCGCACCAAGGACGAGTGGGCCCCGCTGAAGCCCCACACCGGCTCCTTCACCCTCGGCACCGTGAGCGCGACCGGCATCAGCGTCACCGGCACCGGCGGCGCGGCGGTCTGCAAGGGCGACACCGGCGCCCCCACGATCCGCGAGACGGGCGGCAAGTCCGAACTCGTCGCCGTCGCCTCCCGCTCCTGGCAGGGCGGCTGCCTCGACACCCCGGCCACCGAGACCCGCACCGGCGCGACCGCCACCCGCGTCGACGACCTCGGCGGATGGGTCTCCTCGACCGTGGCCGCCGGCGGCGTGTCGGTCAAGTCGGACACCAAGCTGACCTCCGGACAGTCGATCGTCGGCGCGGACCTGAAGCTGACCATGCGGCCGGACGGCGACCTGGTCGTCACCCACAAGCAGGTCGACAACGGGATCCTGTGGTCGAGCGGGACTTCGGGCAACAACGGCGCCTGGGCGTACATCCAGCCGGACGGCAACCTCGTCGTCTACAAGAGCGACGGCAACCCGGCCGCCGGCACCGGCGCCCTGTGGGCCTCCGGCACCTGGGGCCAGAACGGCGCGTTCCTCAAGCTCCGGAACGACGGCAACGTGGCCATGGTCAAGGCCGACGGCAGCTCCGTCCTGTGGTCCGCCGGCACCATCCGCCTGGACCAGAAGCTGAACAGCGACACCAAGATCAAGCCCGGTCAGTGGTTCCAGTCGCAGACCGCCGTGGTCGAGATGCAGGCGGACGGCAACCTGGTCCGCTACCGCCGCGCCGACGCCGAGCCCACCTGGAACACCAACACCTCCGGGAACAAGGGGGCGTGGGCGTACGTGCAGACGGACGGCAACTTCGTCCTGTACAAGAGCGACGGCAACCCGGCCGCCGGCACCGGCGCCCTGTGGGGCTCCAACACCTGGGGCCAGAGCGGCGCGTTCCTCAAGCTCCAGGACGACGGCACCTTCGCGCTCTACAAGAAGAACGCCGCCGAGACGGTCGCCAACACCGTCTGGAGCGCCACCACCTTCCGCTCCGGCACCCAGCTCGTGGCCGGCCAGCAGGTGTACGCGAAGACCACCCGCCTGGCGATGCAGTGGGACGGTGACCTCGTCCTCTACCGCCTGAGCGACAACGCGGTCCTGTGGCACAGCAACACCGCCGGCAACGGCAACGCCTTCCTCCGGATCCAGCCCGACGGCAACGCCGTCGTCTACACCGCGGACGGCAGCCGCAGCCTCTGGGCCTCCGGCACCTTCTGGTCGACGGGCGCCTTCCTGAAGCTCCAGGACGACGGCAACCTCGTCGTCTACAAGGCCGACGGCGGCGAAGGCATCGGCAACGCCATCTGGTCCACCAACACCTTCGCCTGATCC
>NZ_JBHVEU010000640.1:0-3709 GCF_042802075.1 Kitasatospora sp. NPDC057518 | reverse complement strand
GGGCCCGGGCACGGGGGCACGCCTCCCGCGCCCGGGCCGGCCGACCCGCGTCCGCAGACGTGCACCACCTCCCGATGGAAAGAGCAGTGCCCATGGCCCGCGACCTCACCCCCGGCACCGGCATCCGCGGCGGCCGGCTGAGGGTGTACCTCGGCTCCGCGCCGGGGGTCGGCAAGACGTACCGGATGCTGGACGAGGCCCGGCGCAGACAGGAGCGCGGGGCCGACGTCGTGGTCGGGTACATCGAGTGCCACGGCAGACCGCACACCGAGGCCATGCTGGCGGGCCTGGAGGTCGTGCCCCGCGTCCACCGCGACTACCGGGACGCCGGGTTCGACGAGATGGACCTCGACGGCGTGCTCGCCCGCCGCCCGTCCGTCGTGCTGGTGGACGAGCTGGCGCACACCAACATCCCCGGCGGCCGGCACGCCAAGCGCTGGCAGGACGTCGAGGAACTGCTCGCCGCCGGGATCGACGTCGTCACCACCGTCAACATCCAGCACCTGGAATCGCTGAACGACGTCGTCCGGAAGATCACCGGCATCCCGCAGCGGGAGACCGTCCCGGACGAGGTGGTCCGCCGGGCCGACCAGATCGAACTCGTCGACATGGCCCCGCAGGCGCTGCGCCGCCGGATGGCCCACGGCAACGTCTACAAGGCGGAGAAGGTGGACGCCGCGCTCTCGAACTACTTCCGGGTCGGCAACCTCACCGCCCTGCGCGAACTCGCCCTGCTCTGGGTGGCCGGGCGGGTGGACGAGGGACTGCGCGACTACCGGGCCAGCCACAACATCGACCGGGTCTGGGAGACCCGCGAGCGGGTCGTGGTCGCCCTCACCGGCGGCCCCGAGGGCGAGACCCTGATCCGTCGCGCCGCCCGGATCGCCGACCGTACGGCCGGCGGCGAACTGCTGGCCGTCCACGTCTCCCGCAGCGACGGCCTGGCCGGCGCCTCCTCCGGCGCCCTCGCCCAGCAGCGGCAGCTGGTGGAGACCCTCGGCGGCAGCTACCACGTGGTGGTCGGCGACGACGTCCCGACCGCGCTGCTCACCTTCGCCCGCGCCCACCACGCCACCCAGCTGGTGCTCGGCACCAGCCGCCGCGGCCGGATCAACCGCTTCCTCACCGGCCCCGGCACCGGGCAGACCACCGTGGACGACTCCGAGGACATCGACGTCCACATGGTCACCCACGAGTTCACCGGCCGCGGCCGGCTGCCCTCGCTCGGCCGCCGCCACTCCCGGCGCCGCACCATCGCCGGCTACCTGGCCGGCCTGGCGGTGCCCTGGCTGCTCACCGTCCTGCTCTCGCAGGCGGACCACAGCATCAACCTGACCACCGACGCGCTGATCTTCCAGCTCGGCGTGGTGATCGTCGCCCTGCTCGGCGGCGCGGTGTCGGCCCTGCTGGCCTCGGTCGTCGCCTCGGTGCTGCTCAACTACTACTTCATTCCGCCGGTCCACAGCCTGACCATCGGCGAGACCAACAACATCGTCGCCCTGGTGGTCTTCGCCGCGATCGCGCTCACCGTCTCCACCGTGGTCGACCACGCCGGCCGGCTCACCAGCCGGGCCGCCCGCGCCACCGCCGAGGCCGAGACCCTCTCCACCCTGGCCGGCAGCGTGCTGCGCGGCGCCGACGCGCTGCCCGCCCTGCTGGAGAAGTCCCGGACGGCCTTCGGCATGCGGGCCGTCGCGCTGCTCTCCCGGGGCGACGGCGAGGTGCTCGCGCACAGCGAGGGGGACCACCAGGGGGACGGGGAGGGGCCGCACGAGACCGCCGAGGTCCCGGTCGGCGCGGACGCCCTCCTGGTGCTCACCGGCCGCCGGCTGCCCGCCGCCGACCAGCGGGTGCTGACCGCCTTCGCCGCCCACGTCGCCGCCGCGCTGGAGCGGGACCGGCTGGCCGTGGTCGCCGCCGAGGTCGAGCCGATCAAGGCCGCCGACCGGATGCGCACCGCCCTGCTCGCCGCCGTCAGCCACGACCTGCGCACCCCGCTGGCCGCCGCCCGCGCCTCGGTCGGCTCGCTGCGCAGCCCCGATGTCGAGTTCTCGCCCGAGGACCAGGCCGAACTCCTCGCCACCGCCGACGAGTCGCTGGTCAAGCTCACCCGGCTGGTCGACAACCTGCTCGACATGAGCCGCCTCCAGGCCGGCGCGCTCACCCTGCACCTCACCGAGACCCACCTCGACGAGATCCTGCCCCGGGCGCTCGACAGCCTCCCCGACCCGTACGCGCCGGTGCAGCCGCTCGACCTGGACACCGCCCCGCCGGTGCTCGCCGACCCGCCGCTGCTGGAGCGGGTGCTCGCCAACGTGATCACCAACGCGCTGCGGTACAACGCCCCCGGCGCGCCCGTCCTGGTCACCGCCAGCCACCACGCCGACCAGGTGGAGATCCGGGTGATCGACCGCGGCCCCGGCATCGCCCCCGAGGACCGGGACCGGGTCTTCCTGCCCTTCCAGCGCCTCGGCGACACCGACAACACCACCGGCGTCGGCCTCGGCCTCGCCCTCTCCCGCGGCCTCGCCGAGGCGATGGGCGGCAGCCTGGAGGTCGAGGACACCCCGGGCGGCGGCACCACCATGCTGCTCACCCTGCCCGCCGCCACCACCGCGCCCAGCACCACCGAGCCTGGAGACTCCGGGGAGGAACCTCCACATGAGTGAACGAAGTGAACGAACCATCGAAAGGTGCGTGTCTCGCGAAGCGACTGCCGAGCGAAGCGAGGCGGGCGCATGAGTGAGATTCTGGTCGTCGACGACGAGCCCGCCCTCCTGCGTACCCTGCGGATCAACCTCAGCGCCCGGCACTACGCCGTCCGCACCGCCGCCAGCGGCGGGGAGGCGCTGGACCGCGCCGCGCACAGCGCCCCGGACGCCGTCCTGCTCGACCTCGGCCTGCCCGACCTCGACGGCATGGACGTGCTGCGCGGCCTGCGCACCCACAGCGCGGTGCCGATCATCGTGCTCTCCGGCCGGACGGACGCCGCCGACAAGGTGGGCGCCCTGGACGCGGGCGCCGACGACTACCTCACCAAGCCGTTCCTGATGGACGAGCTGCTGGCCCGGCTGCGCGCCGTGCTGCGCCGGCCGCTGGGCGACGTGCCGCTGGGCCGGCCGGTGATCGGCGACCACACCGTGGACCTCGCGGCCACCGCGGTGCACGGCCCGAACGGCCCGGTCCGGCTCACCCCGACCGAGTGGCGCATCCTCGCCCTGCTGCTCGCCAACCCGGGCCGGCTGGTGCCCGGGAGGCAGATCCTGCGCGAGGTGTGGGGTCCGGCCCAGGAGGGGCGCGGCAACTATCTGCGGGTCTACTTCGCGGGGCTGCGCCGCAAGTTGGAGCGCGATCCGGCCCGGCCGCGGCACCTGGTCACCGAGCCGGGGATCGGGTACCGGTACGTGCCGTGACGGACCGGCGCACCGGTGCCGGCGCGCCCCCGTCAACGAGCCGTCAAGAGCGGCCCGGTGGGCGACAGGGGGGCGTCAAGGCCGCTCGGCGGCGGTGTTCCGCGGGCGTAGTGTCGGTGTCGAACGAGCGGCCCCTGCTCCGTGTGGGGGAGGTCCGGGGCCGCTCCAGCCGCCGCCCGAGGCGGCCAGCAGGTGGGGGAGGGGCGGGGGGGCCCCCAGCCCCCCCCCCCCCGCACCCCCCCGGGCCACACCGCCCACACCCGCGGAGATAAAAAAAAAAAAACCCCCCACACACA
>NZ_JBHVEU010000639.1:0-3717 GCF_042802075.1 Kitasatospora sp. NPDC057518 | reverse complement strand
GACAGGCGTTCCTCCCCGAGGAGCGCCCCGAGGAGCGCCGCGGGGAGGGACGGGAAGCGATCAGGATTCGAGAAGCGCGCGCCCGGGGTGCGCGCCTAGCGTTGCAGTCATGAGCGACCTCACCATTCACTGGACCTTCCTCCCGCACACCGACCCCGAGGCCTCCCTCGCCTTCTACCGCGACCTGCTCGGCTTCGAGGTGCGCAGCGACGTCGGCGGCGGCCCGATGCGCTGGATCACCGTCGGCCCGGCCGGCCAGCCGGACGTCTCCCTGGTGCTGGAGCCGGCCTCCGCCGACCCGGGCCGCACCGAGGAGGAGCAGCGGACCATCACCGAGATGATGGCCAAGGGCACCTACGCCCGGGTCGTCCTGGGCACCCGCGACCTGGACGGCGTCTTCGACCGGCTGAAGTCCGGCGGCGCCGAGCTCGTCCAGGAGCCGACCAGGCAGCCGTACGGCGTCCGCGACTGCGCGTTCCGCGACCCGGCGGGCACCATGGTCCGCTTCAACGAGCTCAGCTGAGCCGGGCTGGGCCGGGACAAGCCCGGCCCGGCCCGAGGGCGCCGGGGCCCGTCCCTCCCCGCCGTCGGCCGCACCCGAAAGCCGTTCGATCCCGGCCGGATCGATGGTTGGATCGAAGGGTTCGAGCACACCGACGGCGGCCGCGGGGCGGGCCCGCCGGCCCCTCCCCCGGGAGAGACCCCGAGAGACCCCGAGAGACCGCCGAGAGCCAGGGAGCGAAGAGAACGATGCCCAAGCGGACGGACGCGCGGCCGCACGTCGCCGACAGCCACGACCTGATCCGCGTGCACGGCGCGCGCGAGAACAACCTCAAGGACGTCAGCATCGACATCCCCAAGCGCCGGCTGACGGTGTTCACCGGGGTGTCCGGCTCGGGCAAGAGCTCGCTGGTCTTCGACACCGTCGCCGCCGAGTCCCAGCGGCTGATCAACGAGACCTACAGCGCCTTCGTCCAGGGCTTCATGCCCACCCTGGCCCGGCCCGAGGTGGACGTCCTCGAGGGCCTGACCACCGCGATCATCGTCGACCAGCAGCGGATGGGCGCCGACCCGCGCTCCACCGTCGGCACCGCCACCGACGCCAACGCGATGTTGCGCATCCTGTTCAGCCGCCTCGGCACCCCGCACATCGGCTCCCCCAAGGCCTTCTCCTTCAACGTCCCGTCGATCAGCGGCGCCGGCGCCGTCACCGTCGAGCGCGGCGGCAGGACGGTCAAGGAGCGGCGCAGCTTCAGCATCACCGGCGGCATGTGCCCGCGCTGCGAGGGCCGCGGCAGCGTCTCGGACATCGACCTCAGCCAGCTGTACGACGACAGCAAGTCGATCTCCGAGGGCGCGTTCACCATCCCCGGCTGGAAGACCGACAGCTGGTGGACGGTCGGCGTCTACGCCAACTCGGGCTTCCTCGACCCGGACAAGCCGATCCGGAAGTTCACCAAGAAGGAGATGCAGGACTTCCTGTACCGGGAGCCGACCAAGGTCAAGGTCAACGGCGTCAACCTCACCTACGAGGGCCTGATCCCCAAGATCCAGAAGTCGATGCTCTCCAAGGACAAGGACGCGCTGCAGCCGCACATCCGGGCCTTCGTGGAGCGGGCCGTGACCTTCACCGCCTGCCCCGACTGCGAGGGCACCCGGCTCAGCGCGGCGGCCCGGTCCTCGAAGATCGCCGGGATCAGCATCGCCGACGCCTGCGCGATGCAGATCAGCGACCTCGCCGACTGGGTCCGCGACCTCGACGAGCCCTCGGTGGCGCCGCTGCTCGGCACGCTCCGGCAGGCCCTCGACTCCTTCGTGGAGATCGGCCTCGGCTACCTCTCGCTGGACCGCCCCTCCGGCACGCTGTCCGGCGGCGAGGCGCAGCGGGTCAAGATGATCCGCCACCTCGGCTCCTCGCTCACCGACACCACGTACGTCTTCGACGAGCCCACCACCGGCCTGCACCCGCACGACATCGACCGGATGAACCGGCTGCTGCTGCGCCTGCGGGACAAGGGCAACACGGTGCTGGTGGTGGAGCACAAGCCGCAGACCATCGCGATCGCCGACCACGTGGTCGACCTCGGTCCGGGGGCCGGTGCGGCCGGCGGCACGGTCTGCTACGAGGGCGACGTGGCGGGGCTGCGCGCCGGCGGCACGGTGACCGGCCGCCACCTGTCCGACCGGACGGCGCTGCGCGAGGCCGTACGGAAGCCCATCGGCGCGCTGGAGATCCGCGGCGCGAACACCCACAACCTGCGGGACGTGGACGTGGACGTCCCGCTCGGGGTGCTCACGGTGGTGACCGGGGTGGCGGGCTCCGGCAAGAGCTCGCTGATCCACGGCTCGATCCCGGTCGACGAGGGCGTGGTCTCGGTCGACCAGGGGGCGATCAAGGGCTCCCGGCGCAGCAACCCGGCCACCTACACCGGGCTGCTCGAACCCGTCCGCAAGGCCTTCGCCAAGGCCAACGGCGTGAAGCCGGCCCTGTTCAGCGCCAACTCCGAGGGCGCCTGCCCGACCTGCAACGGCGCCGGGGTGGTCTACACCGACCTGGCGATGATGGCCGGGGTGGCCACCACCTGCGAGGACTGCGAGGGCAAGCGCTACCAGCCGGCGGTGCTGGAGTACCACCTGGGCGGGCGGGACATCGCCGAGGTGCTGGCGATGTCGGTGACCGAGGCGGAGGAGTTCTTCGGCTCGGGCGAGGCGAAGCTCCCGGCCGCGCACCGGATCCTGGAGCGGCTGGCCGACGTCGGGCTCGGCTACCTGAGCCTCGGCCAGCCGCTGACCACGCTCTCCGGCGGCGAGCGGCAGCGGCTCAAGCTGGCCACCCACATGGCGGACAAGGGCGGCGTCTACGTGCTGGACGAGCCGACCACCGGCCTGCACCTGGCCGACGTCGAGCAGTTGCTGGGGCTGCTGGACCGGCTGGTCGAGTCCGGCAAGTCGGTCATCGTGATCGAGCACCACCCGGCGGTGATGGCGCACGCCGACTGGATCATCGACCTCGGGCCGGGTGCCGGCCACGACGGCGGGCGGGTGGTCTTCGAGGGCACCCCGGCCGAGCTGGTCGCCGCTCGCTCCACGCTGACCGGCGAGGCGCTGGCCCGGTACCTGGGCTGAGCCGGACCGACTCCGGGCCGCGCCTCCGCGGAGCCGGGGCCCTCCCGCCGGGCCGGTCAGTCCAGTGGGAGGGCCATCTCCAGGATCCGCGCCGAGGGGTCCAGCACGTACGGCGTGGACCCGCCGGTGTGGACGAACCCGCGCCGCAGGTAGAAGGCGGCGGCGCGGGGGTTGGCCTCGTGCACCCCGAGCAGCATCCGCCCGGCGCCGCGGACCCGCGCCCAGGCGAGCACCGCGTCCAGCAGGGCGTCGGCGACGCCGTGCCCGCGGCCGCGGTGCGCCGGGTCCACCCAGACGCCGATCAGGTCGAGCGCGCCGGGCTGCTCCCGGTTCGGGACGGACAGCATGGTGGCGACCCACTCCCCCGTGGCGTCCACCGCGACCAGGCCGAGCTTGTCGGGCTCGTTGACCCAGTTGCAGCGGGCCCGCCAGTTGCCCTCGCCCTGGTGGCTCGCGTACTCGTGGGTCTCGCCGAACGCCAGGGGCGTGTCGAGGAGTTGGGCCAGCCGTACCTTCCGCAGGCGCTGCCAGTCCTCGCGTCCGATCCGCTCGATCCGGTGGTCCATCGTCTCCCCGTCACACGGCGCTGCC
>NZ_JBHVEU010000638.1:0-3750 GCF_042802075.1 Kitasatospora sp. NPDC057518 | reverse complement strand
GGCCCCCGGGACGGGCCCCAGGAACCGACGTGAGCCGGCGCCACCGGGCGCCGGCCTGCCACCCCGCGCCCCGCACCGGCGGCCCGGGAGGAAGGCGGCACATCCCATGATCCGCTGGAACGCCGACCAGACGGCCCTGCGCGAGGGCCTGGCCCGCTTCGGCGACGACCTCAGCGCCGGCCACATCGAAGGCGACGAACAGGCCGCCTTCTCCCACGACAAGTGGCGCATGATCCAGAAGACCGGCATCCTCTCCCTGCCCTTCGAGGAACGCTACGGCGGCCTGGGCCAGTCCCTGCTCACCACCATGTACGTCCTCGAAGGCCTCGGCCACACCTGCCGCGACGGCGGCCTCAACTTCTCCGTCACCACCTCCATGGCCTCCACCGGCGTCCCCCTGCAGGCCTTCGGCTCACCCGCCCTCAAGGACGCCTACCTGCCCCGCATCGCCTCCGGCGAGGCCATCGGCGCCCACGCCATCACCGAGTCCGAGTCCGGCTCCGACGCCATGCAGATGCGCACCCGCGCCGTACGCGACGGCGACCACTTCGTCCTCAACGGCGCCAAGACCTTCGTCTCCAACGGCCCCGTCGCCGACGTCGTCGTCGTCTACGCCCGCACCCACCCCCAGGGCGGCGCCCTCGGCGTCACCGCCTTCCTCGTCGACGCCGACACCCCCGGCCTGACCACCGGAAACCCCATCAAGAAGATGGGCCTGCGCACCTCCCCGCTCTCCGAGCTCTACTTCGACGACGTCCGCGTCCCCGCCGACCGCGTCCTGGGCCGCGTCGGCGGCGGCTTCCTCGTCCTCGACCACGTCATGAAACGCGAGATCCTCTACACCTTCATCGTCAACACCGGCGAGATGCAGCACCGCCTCACCCGCTGCCTGGACTACGCCAAGACCCGCATGTCCTTCGGCAAGCCCATCGGCTCCTACCAGTCGGTCGCCAACAAGATCGTCGACACCAAGATCCGCCTCGAGACCGCCCGCAAGTGGCTGTACGACACCGCCCAGCGCCTGGAGGCCGGCGACAACGTCACCGTCGACATGGCCATCGCCAAACTCCTCACCAGCGAGTCCAACCTCGCCACCTCGCTGGCCGCCGTCCAGGTCTTCGGCGGCAACGGCTACATGTCCGAGTACGGACTGGAGAAGGACGTGCGCAACGCGGTCGCCGGCACCATCTACTCCGGCAGCAACGAGATCCAGTACAACCGCATCGCCGCCATGCTGGGACTCGGCAAATGACCGCCCCCGCCCTGCTGGCCCCCCGGCGCGCCGGCCACCTCAAGGTCTGCGGCGCCCGCACCCGCGCCGACCTCGCCCTCCTCGCCGACACCGGCCCCACCCTGGTGGGCCTGTGGCACGGCGTCCCCGGCGGCCCCGCCGACCTCGAAGCCGACCGCCTCGCCGACCTCGCCGCCACCGCCATCCGCCTGGGCCTGGAACCCGTCCTCGTCACCTTCCTCGACGACGCCCGAAAGATCGCCGCCCTCGCCCGCGCCACCGGCATCCGCTGGATCCAGCTCCACGCCTACCAGAGCCCCGCCCTCGTCGCCGACCTGCGCGAACAGCTCCCGTACGCCGTCCTCGTCAAAGTCCTCCACCTCTCCCGCGGCCGCTGCCTGGAACGCGCCTTCACCGGCGCCTTCGAACGCGCCGGATGCGACCTGTTCCTCCTGGACACCGTCACCGACGACGGCCGCGTCGGCTCCACCGGCCAGGCCCTGGACCCCGCCCACGTCCACGCCCTGCTGCCCCGCCTCACCATCCCCTTCCTCCTCGCCGGCGGCCTCAACACCACCAACCGCGACACCTACCGCACCGTCACCGACCACCCCCTGTACGCCGGCGCCGACATCGACACCGCCGCCCGCGACCGCACCGGCCGCTTCACCCACGAAGCCGTCACCGCCCTCACCCGCGCCTGGCACCCGCGCCTCCAGGAGACCCCCGCATGAGCCCGAGCTTCATCGACGCCCTGCTGGCCGCCCCCCGCCCCCTGGTCATGGAGGTCAAACTCCGCGACCCCCACGGCGCCGACCTCCTGGGCCCCCGCACCGTCACCGACCTCGTCACCCGCTACGAACAGGCCGGCGCCCCCTGCCTGTCCGTCGTCACCGGCCGCTGGTTCGGCGGCACCCCCCGCCTCCTGCGCGAGGTCACCGCCGCCACCCAACTCCCCGTCCTCCAGAAGGACTTCCTCACCCGCCCCGCCCAACTCGAAGCCGCCCGAGCCCTCGGCGCCTCCGCCGTCCTGCTCACCGCCGCCCTGCTGCCCGCCACCTCCCTCACCCGCCTCGTCACCACCGCCCTCGACCTCGGCCTGACCCCCTTCGTCGAGATCACCGAGGAACGCGAACTCGACACCCTGCCCCGCATCGCCGAATGCGTCGTCGCCGTCAACAACAAGGACATCCGCACCCGCGAACGCGACCGCGGCGACCTCGGCCGCAGCCTGCGCCTGCTACCCGCCCTACGCGCCGCCGGCTGCCGCGCCCCCGTCTCCGCCTCCGCCATCACCGACCCCCACGACGCCGCCCGCCTCCTCGACGCCGGCTACGCCGCCCTGCTCATCGGCACCTCCCTGATGCGCACCGGCGACCTCACCGGCTGGCTCGCCGACCTCGACGCCGCCAGAGCGGGGGTCGCCGCGTGAAGAACGACCTGCGCACCCGCTCCCTGGTCCTGGACGCCGCCGGCATCCCCGTCTCCGCCCTGGTCGCCGAACCCGAACACCACGCCCCCAAGGCCGTCGTCCTCGCCATCCACGGCCGCGGCATGCGCGCCGCCTACTTCGCCGGCCCCGCCCACCCCGACACCAGCCTGCTCACCCTCGCCGCCGACCTCGGCTACACCGTCCTCGCCGTCGACCGCCCCGGCCACGGCGCCTCCGCCCACCGCCTGCCGCACGGCCAGCTCATCGCCGACCAGGCCGCCACCCTCCACGCCGCCCTCACCGACTACGCCCGCGCCCACCCCACCGGCGCCGGCGTCCAACTCCTCGCCCACTCCTTCGGCGGCAAAATAGCCCTCCAACTCGCCGCCCACTGGCCCGACGACCCCCGCCTGCCCCTGCTCGGCTGCGACATCTCCGGCCTCGCCCAGCACTACGCCCCCGGCGCCTGGGACCGCCCCGACGACCTCGCCGGCGGCGGCCGCCTCAACTGGGGCCCCCTCCACCTCTACCCGCCCGGCACCTTCCACGCCGCCCGCACCCTGCTCACCCCCGTCCCCGCCCTCGAATCCCGCGAACTGGCCACCTGGCCCGCCCGCTACAACGCCCTCGCCGCCCGCGTACGCGTCCCCGTACGCCTCACCCTCGCCGACCACGAGCACTGGTGGCGCCTGGACCCGGCCTCCCGCGCCGCCCTGACCGCCGCCTTCCCCGACGGCCTCGCCCACCTGGCCACCGCCCGCCGCGCCGGCCACAACCTCTCCCTGGGCCACGCCGCCCGCCCCTACCACCTGCGGGCCCTCGCCTTCACCGACGACTGCCTCACCCGCCCCGCCCCCGCCCCCGGCGCGGCCGCACCCGCCGCACCCGCCGCCGCGCCGGCCGACGCGGCCCCCGGGCCCCTCCTCGCGGCCGTCTGACGGCCCCCCGTGACCCAGGTGTGGGGCTGGCTGTTCGCCCCGGACGGGCGGGTGGTGATACTCGTCGACCCGAAGGAGGGCGTGGTCCTGCTCCCCGGCGGAACGGTGGAGGCGCAGGACGGCCCCGACCCGGCGCGCACGGCTCCCCC
>NZ_JBHVEU010000637.1:0-3811 GCF_042802075.1 Kitasatospora sp. NPDC057518 | reverse complement strand
GGACTGGGTGCGGTCCGGGCCCTCACGAGCGGGCGGGCTCAGTGGCCGTCGGCGGGGATGGTGCCGAGGCGGCCGGCCTGGAAGTCCTCCATGGCCTGCTGGAGCTCGCGGTGGCTGTTCATCACGAACGGGCCGTAGTGGGCGACGGGTTCGCGGATCGGGAGGCCGCCGAGGAGGACGACCTCGAAGTTGTTGTCGCGGGAGTCCTGCTTCTCGTCGGCGCGCAGGGTGATCGAGTCGCCGTCGCCGAAGACGACGGCCTGGCCCCGGTGGAAGGGGCGGTGCTCGGTGCCGGCCGAGCCGTTGCCGGCGAGGCCGTAGGCGAGGGCGTTGAAGTCGGCGCGCCAGGGCAGGGTGATCTGGGCGCCGGGGTTGATCGAGGCGTGGATCATGGTGATCGGGGTGAAGGTGGTGCCCGGGCCCTGGTGGCCGTCCAGCTCGCCGGCGATGACGCGCAGGAGCGCGCCGCCGTCCTCGGTGCTGAGCAGCTTGACGCTGCCGCCGCGGATGTCCTGGTACTTCGGGGTGATCATCTTGTCCGAGGCGGGCAGGTTGACCCACAGCTGGAGGCCGTGGAAGAGGCCGCCGGACTGCACCAGGGACTCCGGCGGGGTCTCGATGTGCAGCAGCCCGGAGCCGGCGGTCATCCACTGGGTGTCGCCGTCGGTGATGGTGCCGCCACCGCCGTGCGAGTCCCGGTGGATGAACGTTCCGTCGATGATGTACGTGACGGTCTCGAAGCCGCGGTGCGGGTGCCAGGGGGTGCCCTTGGGCTCGCCGGCCGCGTAGTCCACCTCGCCCATCTGGTCCATCATGATGAACGGGTCGAGGTACTTCTGGTTGATCCTGGCGAAGGCGCGGCGGACGGGGAAGCCCTCGCCCTCGTAGCCCTCGGGGGCGGTCGCCACGGTGAGGACCGGCCGTGCGCTCGTGACGGCGGGGTCCGGCGTGGTGACGCGCGGGAGGGTCAGCGGGTTGTCGACGGTCACGGCGGGCATGTCGGCCTCCTTCGGGGGGTGTCTGGCCTACATCCATGAGATTAGTTCAATCCTCAACAACAAGCAAGTTGAAAGTTGAACTATGTAGTGACGAAGGAGCGTGGGGCTCCTCGTCCAGCATGGCTCAGCCGTACATCCGGCGCATCGTGAAGTCGACCATCTGCTCGACGGCCTTGGCGTCGAACACCATCCGGTGCTCGCCCTCCATGTCCAGCGCGAAGCCGTAGCCGGTCGGCAGCAGGTCCAGGACCTCGGCGCCGGTGACGGTGAAGTGCTTGGAGTCCTTGCCGGCGTAGCGGCGCAGCTCCTTCAGCGAGCTGAACATCGGGATCACCGGCGTCGGGGTGTTGTGCAGCGCCAGGAAGCCGGGGCGGTCGCCGCGGGGGCAGTGCACCTTCGAGGTGATGAAGATCGCCTGGAAGTCCTCGACCGCCATCGAGCCGGTGGTGAAGGCCCGGACGGCGTCCGCGAGTGAGGGCGGCGAGGGTTCGGGGTACAGGGACTGCTGGGGGGCCTGCGACTGCCCGCCGTAGGCGTCGGGTCCGGGCATGCCGTTCATGCCCTGCTGCGGTCCCGCCTGCTGCTGGTAGGGGTCGCCCGGGTATGTGTTCTGGTCATATCCGTACACACGGACAGGCTAGCGGGAGCGCACCCCTCTCCGCTGGCACCGATCCTGACAAGGAGTGGCCGCGTCGGCTGTGGGACGTGACCACGTTCATAGCGGATTCGCCGGCGGGGGCTTGCCCAAGTTACCGCTGGGTAGCATCATGATGCCTACTGGTGGGTACGGGACGCCGGAACGCGGCGGTCTCCCGGAAGCGACGAACCGGAGATAACGGCCATGGGTCACTACAAGTCCAACCTGCGGGACGTGGAGTTCAACCTCTTCGAGGTGTTCGGCCGCGAGCAGGTGTACGGCACCGGACCGTTCGCGGACATGGACGTCGAGACCGCGAAGAACATCCTCAGCGAGATCGCGCGCCTCGCCGAGAACGACCTCGCGGCGTCCTACGCCGACACCGACCGCAACCCGCCGGTCTTCGACCCGGAGACCAGCACCGCGCCGATCCCGGCCACCTTCAAGAAGAGCTACCAGACCTTCATGGACGCCGAGTGGTGGCGCCTGGGCATCCCGGAGTCGATCGGCGGCCAGGTCACCCCGAACTCGCTGATCTGGGCCTTCGCCGAGCAGATCCTGGGCTCCAACCCGGCCATCTGGATGTACTCCTCCGGCCCGGCCTTCGCCGGCGTCATCGCCGAGGAGGGCACCGAGGAGCAGCTCGAGGTCGCCAAGCGGATGACCGACCGCCTGTGGGGCTCCACCATGGTCCTCACCGAGCCCGACGCGGGCTCCGACGTGGGCGCCGGCCGCACCAAGGCGATCCAGCAGGAGGACGGCTCCTGGCACATCGAGGGCGTCAAGCGCTTCATCACCTCGGGCGAGCACGACATGTCCGAGAACATCATCCACATGGTGCTGGCCCGCCCCGAGGGCGGCAAGCCGGGCACCAAGGGCCTGGGCCTGTTCATCGTCCCCAAGTTCGACTTCGACTGGGAGACCGGCGAGCTGGGCGAGCGCAACGGCGTCTACGCCACCAACGTCGAGCACAAGATGGGCCTCAAGGCCTCGAACACCTGCGAGATGACCTTCGGCGCCAAGCACCCGGCCAAGGGCTGGCTGCTCGGCGACAAGGTCGACGGCATCCGCCAGATGTTCAAGATCATCGAGTTCGCCCGGATGATGGTCGGCACGAAGGCCATCGCCACCCTCTCCACCGGCTACCTGAACGCCCTGGAGTACGCCAAGGAGCGCGTGCAGGGCGCCGACATCTCGCAGTTCCTGGACAAGACCGCCCCGCGCGTCACCATCACCCACCACCCGGACGTGCGCCGCTCGCTGCTGACCCAGAAGGCCTACGCCGAGGGCATGCGCGCGCTGGTGCTGTTCACCGCGTCCACCCAGGACGACATGATGGCCGCCAAGCTGCGCGGCGAGCACGACGAGGCCGCCGAGCGCCTCAACGACCTGCTGCTGCCGATCGTCAAGGGCTACGGCTCGGAGAAGTCCTACGAGCAGCTCGCCCAGTCGCTGCAGACCTTCGGTGGCTCCGGGTACCTCCAGGAGTACCCGATCGAGCAGTACATCCGGGACGCCAAGATCGACACCCTGTACGAGGGCACCACGGCGATCCAGGGCCAGGACTTCTTCTTCCGCAAGATCGTCAAGGACGGCGGCCAGGCGCTGACCGCGCTGTCCGAGCAGATCCAGAAGTTCGTCGACTCGGCCGCCGGCGGCGACGCCCTGGCCGCCGAGCGCAAGCTGCTCGGCAAGGCCGCCGAGGACCTGGCGGCCATCGTCGGCAAGCTGATCGCCGACCTGACCTCGGTCGAGCAGGACGTCAAGAACATGTACAAGGTGGGCCTGAACACCACCCGCCTGCTGATGGTCTCCGGCGACGTCGTGGTCGGCTGGCTGCTGCTGCGCCAGGCCGTGGTGGCCCTGGCCAAGCTGGAGGCCGGCGCCTCCGAGAAGGACGTCCCGTTCTACCAGGGCAAGGTCGCGGCGGCCCGCTTCTTCGCCAAGAACGTCCTGCCGACCGTTGCCCCGCAGCGCCTGATCGCCGAGGGCATCGACAACGAGATCATGGACCTGGCGGAGGAGGCCTTCTAGGCCCGTCCGGGACCGCCGGGCCCGTCCGGGCCCGTCCGGGACCGCCGGGCCCGTCCGGGCCCGCGCACCCCTCGAACCGCCTGACACACCCTCGCACCGCAGGGCCCGGCTGCCACCGGGCCCTTCGGTGGGTCCGGGGCCG
>NZ_JBHVEU010000636.1:0-3821 GCF_042802075.1 Kitasatospora sp. NPDC057518 | reverse complement strand
GGTTCCGGGGCGGGCGCCGTCGTTTCGCCGTCACCGTCGGACCCGCCGTCCCTTCAGGGGGCCATGGTGAGCCCGGCCGAGGCGCCGTCGCGGCTCAGGACGACCGACCGGATGTGGTCGAGGGCCCGGGTGTAGTCGGCGCGGTCCGGGGCGTGGCGGAGGGCCTCGGTCAGGTCGAGGACCCGGTAGGGCGGGCCGAGGTCGGTCAGCTGCGGGAGGAACTCGGCCTTGGTGACGGTCCATCGTTGCCCGGGCCCGGGCGGCGGGGAGAAGGTGAAGCGGGCGATCGAGCTCCAGTTCCCCCGGGGGTCCTCCGCGCCGGTGGGGTTGAACATGTGGCCGGCGAGCTGGTCGCCCATGCCGTAGACCGTCCAGGTGTCGTTGATCTTCTCGTAGGCCTGCGGGATGTGGGCGTGGGTGCCGAGGACCAGGTCGATGTCGGGCCGGCCGGGGCTCTGCTCGGCGGCCAGGTCGCGGGCGAGCGCGAGCTGCTGCTCGTCCGGGGTGTCCTGCCACTCGGTGCCCCAGTGGAGGCTGACCACCACGATGTCGGCGCCGCGCTCGCGGGCGGCCCGGGCGTCGGTGAGGATCCGCTCCCGGTCGATGAGGTTGACCGCCCAGGGCCGGTCCTTCGGCAGGGGGATGCCGTTGGTGCCGTAGGTGTAGGCGAGCTGGGCCACCGTGGCGCCGCCCGCCGTGAGCGTCGTGGGGCTGCCCGCCTCGTCGGCGCTGCGCGCGGAGCCCGTGTGCTTCAGGCCGACGGCGTCCATGGCGTCGAGCGTGCGCCGGATGCCGTCCGGGCCGCCGTCGAGCGTGTGGTTGGAGGCGGTGTCGCAGGAGGTGTAGCCGGTGTCCTTGAGCGCCTGGGCGACCTGGGGTGGCGAGATGAACGACGGGTAGCCGGTGAACGGCCCGCCGTCGGCGCCGTACACCGTCTCCATGTGGCAGATGGCCAGGTCGGCGGCGCTGATGACCGGTTTGACCCCGGCGAGCATCCGGGTGAAGTCGTAACCGCTGCCCCCGGCGTCCTCCCTGGCCTGCTGGATGATCTCCGTGTGCGGCAGGACGTCCCCGGTCGCGACGAGGGTGAACGCCCGCGGCCCCGCCGGGGTGGGCGCGGCCGGGGAGCTCGGATCGCGGGGTGTCGACGGTGCGGGCTGCCGTTCCTGCGGCGACCCGCAGCCGGTGAGGGAGAGCAGCAGGGCGGTGGCGGCTGTGAGGATCTCTCGGCAGGCAAATCGCATGGTCGGCTCGTCCCACGATCGGCGGGTATGACGAGTCCGACTATGCGAGTTGCGGACGGGCCGCCGTGGAACCCGCGCCCTGGGATCACCCGACGGGGCCACCGACCCGTCGGCGGGCGTGGACGGGCGCGGACGGGCGGGTGCGCGGGGTGGCGCGGGGCCGCGCACCCGCCCGGCGGGCGGGTCAGAAGGTGACGGCCTTCAGGTAGCTGCTTTCGCCGCGCGGACCGGCCAGGTAGAGGGTGTGGCCGTCGGGGCCGAGGGCGGCGGTGCCGACGCCGTCCAGGCCGAAGCCGGTGAGGTCGGCGGCCGGGAGGGCGGTGTTGGTGGCGGTGTCGTAGGCCAGCACGGTGGCGGAGGGCTTCCAGCCGTCCTTGAGGACGAACAGGCGGCCGCCGTCCGGGGAGACCGCCACCAGGTGGGTGTCGGCGGAGGTGGCCGGGCCGCCGAGGGTGAAGGCGGTGCGGGACGTGTCGGTGAAGGGGTCGAGCTCGTAGCCGGAGCCCTGGGCGGCCCGGCTGCCGAGGGCGTAGAGGCGGGTGCCCTCCGGGGAGGCGGTGACCTCGGTCGCGGCGGCGAGCGGCTGGACGGTGCGGGTGACGGTCGGGACGGGAGCGGTCAGGTCGAGGTGGACGACGCCCGCGCCGGTGGCGACGTAGGCGTCGGCGCCGCCGTTGTGGAGGGCGATCCCGTCGACGTCGGGGTCGCCCAACGGGACGGCGCCGGTGAAGGAACGGGTGAAGGTGTCGAAGACCAGCACCCGGCCGGGGCCGGCGGTGCCCTGCTGGGTCACGAACACCCGGGAGCCGTCGGCGCTGACGGCGAGCGCGCGCGGGCGGTCGACGGGCGTGCGGGACAGCACGGTGTTCGTGGCGAGGTCGACGACCAGCAGCTGCTCGGCGGCGAGGACGTAGATCCGGTTGCCGTCGGGGCTGAGGGCGGGCCGGCCGGCGGTGCCGTCCTGGCTGAGCAGGGTCTGCGCCACGACCGTGCGGGTGCGGGTGTCGACGGTGCGCAGGAGGGTGGGGTAGCCGGTGCCGACGTGGTCCTCGGCGACGACGTAGGCGCGGTTGCCGTCGGAGCTGACGGCGATGCCGAGCGCCCGCCAGCCGACGGCGGTGTCGGCGGTGCCGGCCGTGGCGCGGGCCGGCACGGCGCACAGGAGCGTGACTGATGCCGCGAGGGCGGTGGTCCAACGAGCCGTACCCGTAAGCGAGTTCATGGAGATCTCCCCGGACGGTGTCCTCGCGCTGTGCGAGGCGTGGACACGCTACGGGGGAGGGGAGGGCGCGTGGACGGGGCGTGGAGGAGTTGACCGGATCGGTATTGGTCTAGTCCAAAATCCGAAGCCGTCCGCGGGGCCGTGCGGGTGGCCGGGGCCGCCGGGTGGCCGCCTCACGGGTGCGGGCGCGGGTGCGGGCGCGGTGCGGACAGGGCGCGGGCGTGGCCCGGGCGTGGTGCGGAACCGGGCTGCGGGCCGGGCGCGTCGACGCATCACGAAACGCCTGGCGTCCGGCCGGGTGGCCGGACCCAGGTGAGCGGCCGATCGGGCTCCGGCATGCGCCCCGGAGCGGTGACGGTAGGGCCGCGGGTGTGCCGGTCAGAGTGTGAACAAGGCGGCGTACGGTGGGGCGATCCGCTCCTGTCGGGTGCCGAAGTCGACGAGGACGGCCGCGTAGGCTCCGTCCTCCACCGCGAGGACGCGGCCGAGACCATACTTGTCGTGGCTCACGCGGTCGCCCACCGCGAATAGCTTGGGCGGTGCGTCGGGCCGGGGTTTGAAGGGGCTGGTGGGCAGGGGGCGTCGGACTGCCGGTGTTTTCCTCATCCCGGTCAGTATGCTCCGAAAATCGACGGAACGGGCCGTTCCGGAGGGTGTGAATCCGTTGCCGGGTGTCCCCGGGGCGACTCGCCTCCTGGGCGTGGCGAAAAAATCATGACCGGGGCGGCGCAGGGTCCGCTGTCGCCAACTCCGGTGCGGGAATCGATCGTTGCTGTCGCTTTCGGGGCGAGACGGTCGCGCCCGGGAGGGCGGGAAAAAAAATAGACGAGTGAAAATCCGCGCCGGCGGGCCGGAGTCTGCTAAGCTCTTCTTAGTTGCAGTTGTGGTTCCCATGAACTTTGTGTGCGCCTGCTTATTGTTGCGGGCGCATTTTTTGTTTTACCGGCTCTTTCCGGCGGGTTCTCATCGCGGCGACTCGAATGTCTGCATGGTGCAGACTTCGCACAGTCTCTCGAAGGAGATTTCTCATGGCTACTGGCACCGTGAAGTGGTTCAACGCGGAAAAGGGCTTCGGCTTCATCGAGCAGGAGGGCGGCGGCGCTGACGTGTTCGCCCACTACTCGAACATCGTCGCCCAGGGCTTCCGCGAGCTGCTCGAGGGTCAGAAGGTCGAGTTCGACGTCACGCAGGGCCAGAAGGGCCCGCAGGCCGAGAACATCCAGATCATCGGCTGACGTCAGCCTCCACGCTGACTCGCGATCATCGCGAAGCGGGGGCCCGCACCGCACGGGAGATGCTGCGGGCCGTGCACCGGGCGATCGACGGGGTGACCCGCGATCTGCAGGGGCTGCGCC
>NZ_JBHVEU010000635.1:0-3843 GCF_042802075.1 Kitasatospora sp. NPDC057518 | reverse complement strand
GGCCGCGTCCCGCGCGCGCAGCTCGGCCCTTCCACGTGTTCGGCGTGCCTCAGCCGGCGGCGGCGACGCCCGCCTCGCCCATCGCGCCGATCCGCCCGAGCAGGTCGACGATCCGGGACTGGACGTCCTCGCTGGTCGAGCGCTCGGCGAGGAACAGCACCGTCTCGCCGGTGCGCAGCCGGGGCAGTTCGCGCGGGTCGAGGTCCACCGAGGTGTAGACCACCAGCGGGGTGCGGTGCAGCCGGTCGTTGGCGCGCAGCCAGTCCAGCAGGCCGACCCGGCGGCGGCGGATCTGCAGCAGGTCCATCACCACCAGGTTGGGCTGCACGCTGCTGGCCCGGGCCACCGCGTCGTTCTCGTCCACCGCGTGCTCGACGTGCATGCCGCGCCGCTCCAGGCTGCTGATCATGGCGGCGGCGATGTCCGGGTCGCCCTCGACCAGCAGCACCCGCGGGGCGTGCTGCTCGCCGTCGCGCGGTGCGAGGGCGCGCAGCAGGACGGCCGGGTCGGCCCCGTACGCGGCGTCCCGGGTGGCCTGGCCGAGGCCGGCGGTGACCAGCACCGGGACCCTGCGGTTGAGCGCCGCGGTGCGCAGCGACTGGAGCGCGGTGCGGGTGATCGGGCCGGTCAGCGGGTCGACGAAGAGGGCGGCGGGGAAGCCGGGGACCTGGGCGTCCACCTCCTCGCGGGAGCGGACGATCACCGGCAGGTAGCCGCGCGCCTGGAGGGCCTGCTTGGTGGCCGGGTCGGGCTCGGGCCAGACCAGCAGCCGACGGGTGTTGGCCAGCTCGCCGGTCGGGGCCGACGGCTGCTCGGGTGCGGGCCGCTCCTCGGCGGGCGGGAGCTCGGCCATCGGGCGCGGCGCGGTCCGGGCCGCGTCGGCTGGGACGGGCGGCTGCGGCGCGGCGGCGGGCACCGGGCCGAGCTGGCGCGGCGGGGCGAGCTCGCCCAGTCCGGTGCCGACCGGGCGCGGGCCGGACGGCTCCTCGGCGGCGGGCAGCGCGGCCCGGGCGGGCGCCAGCGCGGTGCCGGGGGAGGGCTGCGCCTGGCCGGCCTGGCCTCCTTGGCCTCCCTGTCCGGACGGGCCGGAGGCGTTCACCAGGGCGTCCGGGCCGGGCCCCGGCGGGACGGCCAGCCGGCGGCGGCGCCCGGTCGGGGCGGCGGCCGGTTCGGGCGGCGCGGGCGCGGGGCCGGCCGGCAGGGCGTGCTCCAGACCGGGGTAGACCGGGGTGTCGGCCGCCCCGGGCAGGGCGAAGCCGCCGGAGGACTCCTCGGCCGAGGGCAGCGCGCGGCGGCGGCGGTGCCTGGTCTCGCCGGAGGCCTGCTCCTGGGCCGCCTCGGCGGTCGGGGTGCCGCCGGGCGGGGTGCCGTCCGGGGCGGCGGGCGCGGGCGCGGGGGCCGGACCGAGGGCGAGCGGCTCGCGCCCGCCGGGGCGGTTCGGCTGCGCCCGGTGGCCCTCGACGGGCACGGCGTAGGCGGGGCCGGAGCGGCCGTCGTCCTTGCCCCACGGGTCGCTCTGGGCGCCGTTCGGCCCGGCCAGGCCCTGGCGGCCGTACGCGGGGTCGTTGCCGGTGCCGTTCCACTGCTCGGGGACGGCCCGCTCGACCCGAGCGGGGGCGTTCGGCCACTGGTCGGCCGGAATGTCGGGGTTGCCGGGAGCACCGGGAGCACCGGGGACGCCAGGGGCGTCGGGGGTGTCGGACGCCGGGGTCTCGGCGGCCGGGCGGCCGCGGCGGCCGCGCCGCTCGGCGGGCGGCTCCTCGGCGGGCGCCCGCTCCGCGGCGGGGGCCGCGGCGGCCTCGGGAGTCTCGGAAGCGGGCTGCTCGTCGGCCGCCGCGGGCTCGGCGCCCTCGCCGCTGCTGGGCAGCTGCGGGATGCCCGGGAGCTCCGGCAGGACGGCGCTGTCGCTCTCCTTGGGCCGGTCGGAGCGGCCTTCGGCGGCGGCGCGCTCGGCGGCGGCCTTCGCGGCGACCGGGTCCAGCGGCAGCTCGACGACGTACGTGGTGCCGGCCTTGCCGGGCAGCTCGTGCGGCTGGAGCACACCGCCGTGGCGCTCGACCACCGCGCGGGCTATCGGCAGGTGGACGGGGCTGCCGCCGACGCCGGGGCCGCGGATCTCGACCCGGGCGACCTCGCCGCGCTGGGCGGCGGCCAGCACGACGGTCGGCGGCTCGGGGGCGGGCGGCAGCGCGGGCGCGGCGGCGCCGTTCAGCCCGGGCACGGTCAGACCGGGGGACGGGGCGACGGGGGCGTCCAGGGAGAGTCCGACGCCGCTGACGTCGGCGACCAGGTGGGCCAGCGCCTGGGCCAGCCGCCGCTCGTCGGCGATCACCTCGACCGCGGCGGCGTGCACCGAGAACCGCACCCGGCCGGGGCCGACCAGCTCGCCGGCCTCCTCGACGGCCCGGCGGACCACCTTGTCCAGGCCGACCGGGACCCGGGACGCGGCCTTCGGCACGTCCTTGCCGTCCTTGGCGCCGGCCTTGGGCTCCTTGCCGTCCTTGCCGTCCTTGGCCTCGGCGGCGCCGCTCTCGCCGGCCTCGCAGCGCTGGTGGTCGAGCACCCCGTCGATCAGCTTCCCGTACCGGCGGCACTCGGCGGCCAGCCGGCGCAGCGTCCAGTTGGCCTCCGGCCAGAGCTGGCCGGCCGGGTCGGCGGCGAGCGCGTCCAGCCGCTCGTTCAGCGCGTTCAGGGCACTGCCCAGCTCGCTCTCCAGGACGGCGGTGAGGTGCTCGTTGCGGGCGACCAGGGCGAGTTCGCGGCTGCGGTCGGTGAAGGTCATCACCGCGCCGACCAGCTGGTCGCCGTCCCGGACCGGGGCGGTGGTGAGGTCGACGGTGACCGGCCGGCCGTCCTTGCGCCACAGCACGGTGCCGCGCACCCGGTGCTTGCGCCCGGAGGTGAGGGTGTCCAGCAGCGCCGACTCCTCCAGCGCCAGCGGGGTGCCGTCGGCCCGGGAGTGCTGGATCAGCGGGTGCAGCTCGCGCCCGCCCAGCTCGCTCGCCCGGTACTCCAGGATGTGCGCGGCGGCCGGGTTGACCAGCACGCAGCGGCCTTCGAGGTCCACGCCGAGCACGCCCTCGGCGGCGGCCCGCAGGATCATCTCGGTCTGCTTGTGCTGGCGGCGCAGCTCGGCCTCGACGCCCAGCCGGCCGGAGAGGTCGCGGACCAGCAGCAGGAGCAGGTCGGAGGAGGAGGGCGAGTTCTCGCGGTACGAGTCGTACGGGGAGCGCGCGTAGCCGCGGCCGTCGCCGTCGTCGGCGAAGTCGTTGCCGGACACCTCGACCGGGAAGGTGGTGCCGTCGGTGCGGTGGGCGGTCATCCGGACCGGGCGGTCGAGGGCGTCGCCGTCGCGGGTGGCCGGTCGCATCGAGCCGGGGATGCGGCTGGGGTCGAACTCGGGCAGCAGACCCAGCACGCCCATGCCGACCAGTGAGGTGCCCGGCGCCTGCAACGCCTGGACCGCCGCGCTGTTGGCGTCCACGACGGTGCCGTTGCTGTTCACCAGCAGCAACGCGTCGGGCAGGGCGTCGAGTATGGCGGCGAGGCGAGCAGCGCCTCGGATCGGCCTGCTGCTCACGTCGACAGGTCTCCTCGGCTCGGGGCAGCTCCTCCGGAGACGGCAGTATCTCATTCTTCTTTGCGGCGGAGTCGACCCGCCTAGTAACGTTGGCGGCGGTTGGTGCCGAGCCCCACGGTTGTGGCATCATCACTGACACACGGAACGGCTCCGCTCGCGCGGGTACGATCCCTGTGGGGAGGCTTCGCCTAGTCCGGTCTATGGCGCCGCACTGCTAATGCGGTTTCGGGGTTATTCCTGATCGAGGGTTCAAATCCCTCAGC
>NZ_JBHVEU010000634.1:0-3843 GCF_042802075.1 Kitasatospora sp. NPDC057518 | reverse complement strand
GTCGAGCCGGTGCTCGACGGGGCGACGCGAACCCACCGTTCAGACCTCCCGAACGCCCGGCCGGTAGGCCAGGTGGACGTGCGACGGCGCGTCCAGCGCGGCTGTTCTCGTAGTCGAAGTGATGGTCGCTTGCAGCACCTGAACGCGCAGGAAATCGGCCCACCCGACCTCCTGCGCGAGGCGAACGGTTCGGTCCGGTTGTGGGCGGGCCCACCCCAGCGGACCTGCCGGTCGTGCTTGCCGGCCGGCTCGAAGAGTCAGGGCACGAGACTGCTGAGCACGAAGGATCAGGCACGACTTGCCGTGGTCGTCCATTCATCGGGGTCAGGACCCGAGTAGGCAGACGAGCGGAAGGTGCGACGGAAAGCCTCGGGGCCGTGCCGCTGATCGAGCCAGCTCGAAAGGCCGAACAGATTGCCGCTGATCACCGCCGCGATGATCAGCGCATGCAGCGTGTCCGCCTCCGGGCCGCCCATGTCGGCGAGGAAGCGCTGGTAGCGAGCGCCGACGCCGTGCTCATATCCGGCCATGGCCAGGTGGAAGCGGGTGGCAACACCAGGCTCTGCGTGGTCGAAATCGCTCGGCTCCAGCCGTCCCGTGGTGTCGCGGAACGCCAGGCGATCGGCTGCCGCGATGCGTTCGGCCAGGCCGAGACGGTCGGCCACCGCAGCGGAGATCACCCGGGCCTCCCGATCCGTGGCCCCCTCCATCACGATGCCGAGATTCCGCGTCGAGGAAGCATCGCTCCTGTCCTGGGACGAGTACGTCCGGCCGTGCTGGTCGCGGCGGTTGATGCCGTAACGGCTCCGGATCACTTGCTCGCCTTGGAGCCGGTACTCCCGGAACGACCCCCAGTGCAGGCAGTCGTGCGCGTAGCTACGGAGGAGGTCGAGCGCCACCAGTTCCGGTGACGCCGGTCGGGGATCGTTCAGCCGCCCGTACCTCGTGACCACGGACGCCAGTTGCACATGCCGGTACCCCTGGTTCGGATGGTGGAAGCCGCCGAACGCGTCGGGCCGGGTCGAGCGCACCCCTACCCACACCCGGTCAGTCGGCAGCAGTCGACTCAGCCCCAATTCCCCGTAGCGGTCGGCCAGAAGGGCAGCACCCTGCCGAAAGACTTCGCGGGCCGGCTCGTCGGACGATGTGTCGACCACCCAGTGCAACAGTGAGAACGTGATGTGCGGATGGGCCCGGTCGAGCGCCGCCGTCGCCCGTCGCGCGGCCAGCAGGTGAGCCAACTCGGCCCGCTCGGCGGGGTCTCCGGACAGGTGCTCGTTCGGCGCCAGGCAGGAGGGGGTGAGTGATCGACCAAGGGTCAGTACGGCCGACGACTGATCAGTCGCCGATGTGATTCCTGCACTCCCCCGGGGAGTTCGTCCGGCGAGAACCATCGAGCCTCCAGGATCTCGAACGAAGCCGCCCTGACCTGCCCAGTGACGTACAGGGCCTCGTAGGCGACTTCGACACGCAGTTTGTAGCCGCTCTTCAGGTGCGCCAGCTCGCACACCTTCACCGTGAGTCCGGTTTCCTCCCGGACCTCACGCACGATCGTGTCCTCGAAGCTCTCGCCCTTGTCGGCGTAGCCGGTCGGCAGACCCCACTGCCGGCCCTCCGGCCACATCCGGTGCTTCAGCAGCAGCACACGGCCGTCCTGGTCGCGGACGATGCCCGTCACCCCGACCATGAACTTCGAGTGCCACAGCCACAGCACGCGCCACTGCATCGGGCCGCGGATGATCCGCCAGAGCTTCGCAGCGATCTTCTTCATGGGTTCGCCCTTTCGTTGACGGGGTCCCGCGCGCCGCTCGCGCGGGCCCACGATCCCGCAACCGGCACCGCCGACACCAAATCCGCGATTATCAGACCGATCGGGATGATGTCAGCGGAGACGCTGGTACCGCACGGGAGAGCAGCCGCAAGGCGAGGAGTCCACAGTAAGGGGACCGAAAGGGGAGGAAGGCGATTATTCCCGTGCGCGACTAAAGACCGCCGAGGAAGAGGGCCGACCACTCAGCCAGCTTCTCTCGGGCTTCCTCACCGAACAGTGCGTAACCTTCGTACATGGCGAACGCGTCCCGGTACGCCTTGATGTCCCGCCGGTCCCGGAGCGTGATGATTCCGGTCTCCGTCTCGACCGTGGCAAGGCTGCTGTCGTACACCGTGAAGGTGTTCAGCGGGCTCTCCGGGATGTGCTTCCCGAGTGGAATCACGCCGAGCCGGACGTTCGGGAGCCTGGAAACGGAGACGAGTCGTTCGATCTGCATGACCATGGCCCGAGGCGGCAGGAGCGCCCACCGGGCAGCCTGCTCGGTGAGTACGAAGGTGAAGGCCTTCGACTCGTCGTACAGGACGGTCTGGCGCTCCAGTTTCTTCATGGCGGCCCTGCTGGTGTCTCCCGGCACATGGGCGAGGCTCGCCCGCACGTACTCGGGCGAGGCGAGCAGCGTGTTGAGCATCGAGATCAGGAAGTAGCGGATCTCGCTGGAGGACTGGTCGAGCGCCGCGAGCTCGGCTTGCTTCCTCTCCAGGCCCTTCTTCCTCAGAGCGCGGATGTCCTGCCACTCGGTATTCGCCACACGGGCCAGGTCGAACACCTGTCGCGCCAACTCGGCCGGCACTTCGAGGGCCCGCAGGATCAGCTCCACGTCCACCAGGGACGGCACGGTCCTGCCTGTTTCGATCTTGCTGATCTTCGACTGCGTCATGCCACAACGCCGAGCAAGCCGGTCTCCTGCGAGACCGGCTTGAACCCGTAGTTCCCTCAATGCCTTTGCCAGGTCACTTCTACTGTGCCCCAGCTCTTCCGGGTCTATTGCCACCCGTGCTCTTCCACATAGTCCATGAAGGGCACCGACTCGGCCACAGCGATCCGCCGCCATTCCCGGTACTTCTCGACGTCGTCCTCGACAAGCACGCGGTTGATCTGCGTTCCGTCGGGCTCGTAGTTCATCAGGACCACGGTCGAATCGTCGAAGGCCCAGAAGTCCTGAGCCGGAAGGCCCGGGTTCGGCCTGTCGGTCAGGTCGAGAATGTAGATGTCCTCACCGGCCCTGGCATGCGGTGCGTAGTACATGAACTCGTACCGCAGGTAGTCACTCAGCGGCCGGGTAACGATGTGCACGCGCTGAACCGTGCGACCGGCCGCGGTATGAGCCCTGAGCTTGTCAGTCCAGCCGGACGTGTAGGTACCGGGGTCGATCCGGTACCCGTTCAGGAACTCCTCGATCTCTTCCGCCTCCCCCGCGACCTTGTAAGCGGGCAGGGTCTCAAGCCGGAACGCCGACCGCGAGAAACCGTGCAGAAGCCTCTGCCAGTCCTCACCATCCAAGAACACGAATGGCCTCCTTCACGACATGCTCGGGCAGCTCCACGGCGCCTTCGTGTACCGGCACCGCCAGCTCCGCGTACTGGTCCCCCTGGAAGACGAGGGTGCCCCGGTCGGTGCGGTAGACGTTCGGGCAGTCTCCTTCCTTGCAGTCTCCGACACCGACGCCCGTGAGCCGCTGGTGAGCCATGCCAACCCCCTTCAGCTCGGCCCGGATTGGACCGCCTGGGCGAGACGCTATGGACTGGCCGCGCGTCCTGTCCACACGGTTCGGGCAGTATTCCCGTCCTGGACTAATGATCACGGCCCCGCTCGGAAGCGCTGCCGTGCCCCGGCCGAGGAACCCGCCCGCCCTGGCGACCGCGGACGGACACGTCGGCACGTGTACCGGCCCCCGCCACGTGATCGCCCGTTCGGACCGCGAAGTCCGTGAGGCCCCCGCCAAGGCCGGCGAGTTCGACCACCTCACCGTCACCCCCTGAACAGCACGTCGCCCCGTCGAGCAGCTGCTCGAC
>NZ_JBHVEU010000633.1:0-3849 GCF_042802075.1 Kitasatospora sp. NPDC057518 | reverse complement strand
GCGCTCCGTGAACCGCCCCGCCCACCCGCCGTCCGTCCGATCGTCAGGCGCTCATGACCATTGGCGGTTTCAGCCGTACATCGGTGCTGCCCCGTGCGGTGTGCTGGTCGGCCCAGGTGAGCAGGGCGCTGCGGCAGGCGTGGTCGAGGTGGCGCAGTTCGCTCCAGTCGAGGTCGACCGCGCGGTCCGTCGGCAGCGACTCCAGCGTGTCCAGCAGGCGGGGCAGCCGCAGGAAGGTGGCGTTGCCGCTCAGCCGGACCTGCAGCGGTCGACCGTCACCGTCGTCGGTGAGATCGATGTGCAACCGGGAGGTCTGCCAGGCGCTCTTGGCGACGGCGAGGGCCACCCCGAGCAGCACGCCCTCGAAGAGGTTGGTGACGACGATCGCGCCGGCGGTGGCGGCCAGCACCACGACCTCGCCGCGGTGTGCCCGCCACAGGGCCGCGCCCTGCCGCAGCGGGATCAGCTTGCCGCCGGCGTGGATGAGGACGCCGCCGAGGACGGCGAGCGGGATCAGCCCCAGGACGGCGGGCAGCAGCGCGGCGAACAGCAGCAGCCAGACACCGTGCAGGACGCGGGAGGTCCTGGTCCGGGCGCCGGCCTGGACGTTGGCGGCGCTGCGGACGATCACGGCGGTCATCGGCAGCGCGCCGAGCAGCCCGCACAGGGCGTTGCCGACGCCCTGGGAGGTGAGCTCCCGGTCGTAGTCGGTGCGGCGTCCGTCGTGCATCTGGTCGACCGCGGCGGCGCTGAACAGGCTCTCGGCGGAGGCGATGACGGCGAACGCGAGCACGGTGCCGAGGCCCGCCGCGCTCGCGACGGCCCCGAAGCCGTCCGCGGTCGGGACGGCGACGGCGCCGAGCAGGCCGTCCACGTCCACCCTGGGGACGTCCAGGTCGAACAGCGCGGTCGCACCGGCGGCGAGGGCGACCGCCGCCAGCGGGGCGGGCACCGCGCGGACGGGACCGGGCAGCTTCTTCCAGCACATCAGCAGGGCCACCGTGGCGGCGGTCATGAGGACGGCGGTCATCGCGGCCCGGCCGGTCAGCCAGTCGCCGAGCAGCGCGGGGAGCCCGGCCACCTTGGCGGGGCCGGTGCCCGGCGCGGACCGGCCCGAGACGGCGTACAGCTGGCCGAGGATCAGGATGAGGCCGATCCCGGCGAGCATGCCGTGGACGACCGACAGGGAGATCGCGCGGAACCAGCGGCCCATCCGCAGCAGGCCCATCGTGACCTGGAGGACCCCGGCGGCGAGGACGAGGGGCCCCAGGGAGGCGAGCCCGAACTGCTGGACGGCGTCGTAGACGAGAACGGTCAGTCCGGCGGCCGGCCCGCTGACCTGGAGGCTGCTGCCGGGGAGCAGGCCGACGACCAGGCCGCCGACGATGCCGGTGATCAGGCCGCGTTCGGCCGGCACGCCGGAGGCGACGGCGACGCCCACGCAGAGCGGGACGGCCACCAGGAAGACGACCAGCGAGGCGGGCAGGTCCTGGCGCCAGTGCGCGAAGGGGCCGCGCGGCGCGGACGCGGCGGAACGGTCGGAGCCGTCGGGAACCCGATTGCGGCCACGGGACCCGGAGCCGTCGGGAACCCGGTTGCGGCCACGGAGCCCGGAGCGGTCGGGGATGCGGTTGCGGTAGGGCGTGTTCACAGCGGCAGGAACCCCCGGTCCGAGCCGGCCAGGACGGTGCCGGTGTGCACCTCGTAGTACCAGCCGTGCAGGCGCAGGGTGCCCTCCGCCAGGCGGCGGGTCACGCCCGGGTAGGTGTGCAGCCGGTCGAGCTGGGCGAGCACGTTGCGCTGCACCGGCCCCGCGACGTCCGCCTCCTGGTCGTGGGCCGGAACGGGGGCGAGGTGGCGGGTGGGCGGAGCGGCGTGCTCGAGCCAGGTCCGCACGGCGGGGACGGGGGCCAGGTCCTCGGCCCGGACGAGGGCACCGATGGCCCCGCAGTGGGAGTGCCCGCAGACGATGATGTCGGGGACCCGGAGGATGTCGACGGCGTACTCGATGGTGGCCGCCTCACCGCTGGGGGCGGTGGTGTCGTAGGCGGGGACGATGTTCCCGGCGGTGCGCAGCTCGAACAGCTGCCCGGGGCGGGATCCGGTGATCAGGGCCGGAACCACGCGGGAGTCGGAGCAGGTGATGAACAGGGCTTCGGGGGCCTGCCCGGCCGAGAGCCGGCCGAGGTCGTGGCCGCTGGTGGCGAGCCGGTGCGGGAAGACGCGGGCGTGCGTCACGAGGGACTGCATGAGAGGTCTCCTTCTGCCCGCCCGGGTGGTGCCGGGCGGGGAGCTGCTGTCATGGGGCAGCGGCGGGCTGACGCGTGTGCGGCGGAGCGGTGCGCCGGTCCGGGCCGCGGATCGCCGGCCGAGGGCATGGCGGGGCCGCGCGTGCCCGTACCGGGCGCGCGCCGGATCGCGTGCGGGGAGCGTCAGCTCGCGGGAGCTGTCAGCAGCGGAACACCTGGAGGCGCGCGAGCGCGGCCGGTCTCGACCCGTTCGCTTCCGGTACCGGCCCGGTGGGCACCGTGGCGGGTGTGGCCGCTACGCCGGTGCCGACCGGGGCGAGGAGGGCCGTGCGGACGGCCGTGCCGCCGCACGTGCGGCGGCGGGCCGCGGCCCGGCCGGTCAGGGCCTCCGCGGCGTGGTGGGCCTTGCAGGTCGGGTCCCCCTCGGCAGCCGCCGCGGGTTTCGGCAGCGGCTCGGCGGCGTACGCCTGGGCGCCGGTCGCGAGGACGGCGAACAGGGCCGAGACGAGGGCGGCGAAGAGAAGGGCGAGCCGCTTGCCGCGCGAGATGCGCCGTGCCGTCACCGCCGCCTCCCCTCGGGCCCGTTGCCGATCACCGTCGTCCCCCAGCGTACCGACGGTGTGTAACCACGACGTTAGCTCCGGGCTCCGCCGAGGTGAGATTTCCCCAACATCGCGTGAAGGTTCTGTCGGGGCCAATCAAGCCTCGTCCACAGGAATATGAGGATCCGTCATCAATTTTCGGAAGCCGCGGCCGATGCAGTGGCCGGCGGCGCCCGCCGAGGGAATCCGCTGGCCGGGCGGTGGACCCGCCGCCATGATGCGGACATGCGTACCTTCGAAGAGCTGATCGCCGAGGCGGAGTCCGTGTCCGTGGACGGCTGGGACTTCTCCTGGCTGGAGGGCCGGGCGACCGAGGAGCGGCCCTCCTGGGGCTACCAGCGGCTGCTGGCCGGGCGGCTGGGCGCGGCGACGGCGGCGCTGGACGTCCAGACCGGCGGGGGCGAGGTGCTCGCGGGCGCCGTACGGCTGGGCGGGCGGCCGCCCGTGCTCGCGGCCACCGAGTCCTGGCCGCCCAACCTGGCCCGCGCCACGCGGCTGCTGCACCCGCTGGGCGCGGTGGTGGTCGCGGACCCGGACGAGCCGCCGCTGCCGTTCGCCGACGGGGCCTTCGACCTGGTCAGCAGCCGGCACCCGGTGCGGGCCTGGTGGACGGAGATCGCCCGGGTGCTGCGCCCCGGTGGCACGTACTTCGCCCAGCACGTCGGCCCGGCGTCGGTCTTCGAGCTGGTCGAGTACTTCCTCGGGCCGCAGCCAGAGGCACGGGAGGGCCGCCGCCCCGAAGTGGAGGGTGCCGAGGCGCGGGCGGCCGGGCTGGAGGTGGTGGACCTGCGGTCCGAGCGGCTGCGGACGGAGTTCCGGGACATCGGCGCGGTGGTGTACTTCCTGCGCAAGGTGGTCTGGATGGTCCCGGGGTTCACCGTCGAGGCCCACCGGGACCGGCTGCGCGAGCTGGACGGGCGGATCCGCGCCGACGGGCCGTTCGTCGCCCACTCGGCGCGCTTCCTGATCGAGGCGCGCAAGCCGTAGCCGGGCCGGGC
>NZ_JBHVEU010000632.1:0-3856 GCF_042802075.1 Kitasatospora sp. NPDC057518 | reverse complement strand
GTCGTCCGTCGCGGGGCCGGCGTGGCTTCGCTGGTGACGACGATGCTCCGATCGCCGCGCCGGAGCCAGGAATTCGTCCCTGGTCGAAACCCTTGCCCCCGGCCCGGCGGTCTGCCCTGCGGGGACGGTCTCTGCCCGTCTTCCCTCCGGAAAGGGCTGTTGGTGGGAACGTCACCGTTCGCCGCACGGGCGCGCTCACGGCCCGGGTACACAGTGCGCGAACCAAGCTGGTTCGCCTCCCAACCGAAATGGAGCCGCTCATGATGGCGCCGAGCGAGACCGACCGGCGGCTGCGCAGCCGCACAGCAGACCGGGTGGAGGTCACCCAAGTCCTCAGCCAGGACGTGGTCCTGGGCGGGCCGGTGATTGTGGACACCGCCCGCCGCAAGCCGGTCCTCGCGTTCCACAACCCCGGAGAGAAGGCGGGTTCGGACTCGGACGGGCACCAGGCCCTGGTGTTCTCCCCTCGATCGGGCCCGGTCCCCGACATCAAGCACGTGGCCCGTGCCCTGGGCACCCCCACCGGCTGGCGCGTCACCAGCCCGTTCGAGGACTGGCTCCAGGAGCAGGCCGAGCAGCCCGGCTGGGTGTTCAGGGACCTCACGGTGACCGTGACGCCCGGAAACGGCTCTCGGAGGGTGGTCGCGGAATTCCTCTTCGGGTCCACCAACCCTCAAGACCTCGTCAGCCAGGTCTTCACCGTGGAGCTGTCCCAGGACGGCACCCAGTGGGCGGAACCCGTTCCGCTCGACACCACCGGTCTGCCTCAGCGGAACTACGAAACTGTCGACACGACGTACACGACACAGGGGGATCCTGTGACGTACGCCGTACCGAAGGGGGCATCGGGACTCTGGATCAGATCCAAGGATCAGGGGGACGCCTACCTCCCCACAAGCACGCCCGGCCCGAACGGCGTCCCCGTGGCCGCTGCGCTTTCGGGCACCGAGGTCGTGCTGGCGAGCGTGGACTCGGGCACGGTGATCGCCTCGGGGGCAACTCTCGGTACGGGGTACTCCATCCAGACCGACACGCTCCCCTTCCAGGCCAAGCAGGTCGTCACCGGCTTCGCGACGGGCGAGGGTGTGACCTTCCTGGTGACCGACTCGGCCGACGGCCTGTGGACGGTGCTCGGTGACCGCGACGCGCTGAAGGTCGGCCAGAAGCTCCACGACAAGGGCACCGTCCGGGTGGACTCCCATCCCACGGCTGACGGTGGCCGTGCCGTCTACGTCGTCGACACCGACCACGTCTGCTGGATCCACCGCCTGCCCGCCCAGGGCGCGGCACTGCCGGGAATCCCGCTCCAGAAGGACGTGGTCGCCGTCGCCACGCCGCCCTCGCCGCTGGAGACCTCGACCGTCTTCCTCGTCGAGGCGGGCACCGAGCCCGGCGACGAGACGAAGAACGAGCTCCGGCTCGACGTCCAGGACAGCGCCACCGGCCTGTGGCGGCGGGTACACGTCCACGACCCCGCGGCGGGCGTCAAGGAGGTCAAGCGCTACCGGCTGGAGGCCACCCTCCTCGACCAGTTCGGTGCGCCCATGCCGGGGCAGCATGTGACCCTCGCCCGCGCCCCCGGCAACACCTCGGGCGAGGTCGCCTTCGACGGCCAGGTCACCGATATCACCGACCAGCCGACCCCCCTGAAAACCGACCTGTTCGGCAGGATCACCCTGACCTTCACCCCGACCGGCTTGTCCGCTCCCGACCTCATCCTCAAGGTCCCGGGGATCGACGACGTCGCCCTGCGGCCCTCGCGGGACACCGAGGACTACCTGCGCGGCACCAAGAACAAGAAGCTCAACCTCACCAACCCCGCCGGCCCCCTGCCCGACTTCGGCAGCGGTGCCCTGGCCGGCGCGAAGGTGCCCGGCCAGGCCGGGCACCCGACCCACGACTCCCTGGCGCCCTGGGCTGCGAAGTCCAAACTGGTCGCCGTGCCGGCAGCCAAGGCGATCACGGCCATGGCCGGCTACAAGGCCAGTCCGATGTCGCAGGACGCGCCCAGCTTCCGGCTGTCGGTGCGGCAAGGCACCGGCGCCCCGGAGCTCGTGTACGAGGAGCTCAAAGTGCCGGAGGCTCCCGACGACTCCTGGGAGGACTCCCCGATCGCCTTCGGGGACCTCCACGCGGGCCTGCACAGCGGGGTCATCACACCCGTGAGCATCACCTTCGACACGAAGAACGGCATCCTCGCCGTGATCGCCCGGATCGGGAAGGAGCTCAAGACGTTCTGGACCTCGGTGAAGAAGGCGATCGAGGCGGTCTGGGGCTTCATCGGCAGCGTCTTCAACGTGATCGGCTCGAAACTCCTCAACGTCGTCGACTGGTTGGCCGCGTGGTTCGACTTCCCCGCGATCTGGCGCACCAAGAAGGTCTTCGAGGGCTCCGTCCTCAGCATGCTCGACAAGGCCGAGGCCGCCGTGGCCGAGGTCGGCAAGCTCGCCGACGACTTCATCAAGAAAGAGAGGGACAGCGTCCAGAGGACCTTCGACGGCGCCCGCGCCAAGCTCGGGGACACGACGGTCGGCAGCTTCGACACCTGGTCCGGGAAGGGCAAGCAGGACGTGCCCGTCATCGGGGACGCGAAACTCGCCGACCTCGGCGGGGGCAACGCCCACCTCAACTGGTTCCAGGACAAGGCGGCCGGGATGTCGGTCGCGTCGCAGGCCGGCGACAAGGAGATCGTCGACGACGACGCCTGGAACGCCTGCGCCCCCACGTTGAAGCAGGCCGGCGGGGAGTTCGTCAACGGCGTAAGTGACCTACTGGAAGGCTTCACGAAACTCGCCGCCAACCCCCAGGACCTCAAGGCCTCCACCCTCGCCAAGCTCCTCGAATCGTTCGAGCAACTGGCCCTGGCGGCCCTCGACTTCGGGGACGTCCTGGTCCACGCGATGGTCGACCTGGTCTCCAAGGCCGTCGGCAAGCTGAAGACGGCGCTGACCGCCGAACGCGACGCCGGAATCCTCGGGAAGCTCTGGAAGTGGATCGCCAAGCAGGCCGGCGATCCGGACGCGCCACTGACCGTCAACGGCGCGGTCTGCCTCCTCGGCGCGCTCCCGGTGACACTGGTCTACCGGCTGATCAAGGGCAAGGGCGCCGAGCCCTTCCCCGAGAAGTCCACCCCGCTGAAGGCCCTGAGGCACGGGTCCGCCCCCAGGGACACGCTCACCCCCACGGACAAGACGTGGCTGCTGGTCGCGGCGATCCTGCAGACCATGCAGTTCGCCTTCTACGCGGCGGGCGACCTCCTCGCCTACGAGAGCGCGCAGGGCCTCGACTGGCCCTACCTCGGCCCGCTCGTCCAGGTCGCCAACCTGCTGTTCACCCTCGTGGTCTTCGACATCGCGACCACGGTGCTGAAAACGACCACGACGCCGGGTTGGGCCATCGCCCTCGTCGCCACCCTGTTCGCCCTCGCGTTCGCGGTCCTGGCCGTGGTCTACCGGACCGCGTTCAAGGGGTGGCTCTCGAAACTGGCGGACGCCGGGGACCCGATCCCCGTCCTCCTGATGTTCAAGGGCTGCTTCTGGAACCTGCGCGGGGCCGTGGCCCGGATCGTCGACGGCACGACGGAGGACGCCGACGAGGGCGCGGCACAGGTCCTGCTCGCGATCTCCCCCGCGACGGCCCTGCTGAACAACCGGATCATGCTCAAGGAACCGGACTCCGGCTTCGTGATCGCGACGGTCAAGGCCGGCCTCGACACCTTCTTCACCGTCCTCGGCGGCGTCCTGCTCTGCCGCCATTACGACAAGCACTGAACCCCGCGCGTCCGGACAACAAAGAACGGCCGGTTGATCCGAAGATCAACCGGCCGTTCATCTGTGCGCGAGGGGGGAGTTGAACC
>NZ_JBHVEU010000631.1:0-3882 GCF_042802075.1 Kitasatospora sp. NPDC057518 | reverse complement strand
GGTGTGCCCAGCACACCGGGGCCGTCGACGTTTTCCCGCCCGGAAGCCCCCGGAGGCGTCGCGGGGCCACCCGGAGGCATCGCGGGGACCTCAGAGCCCGAGCCGGGCGGCCCGGGCGGCGGCCCGGTCCAGCAGCTGGTGGACGTCGCCCTCCCGGGTGGTCGGGCGGTCGTTGTACTCGTCCGGGGAGCGCGCCGGGCGGCCGGTGGCGTGCAGCACCTCCATCAGCTGGACCCGGGCGGTGCGCACGGTGGCCGGGGTGCCGTAGCCGTGCGCCAGGACGGCGGCCTGCGCGCCGAGCAGGCAGACCCGGCCGGCCTCGTCCCACATCGCGCCCTGGAGCCAGCCGTGCGCCCCGATGTAGCGGGAGGCGAGCCTGAGGTGGTCGGCCGCCGCGACCGGGACGGGCCGGGCGGGCCGGCCCAGCGCCCGGTCGAGCAGGGTGGCCCGGGGTTCGGGGTGGCCGGCCTGCCAGGGCCGCATGGTGCTGCCGTACGGGCAGACGTACGGCACCGGGGTGCGCGCGGGGGCGGGCAGCGAGGCGAGGTAGGCCTCGATCTCGGCGACCAGTCCGGAGTCCGCGGGGCCGAACGGCGGCGGACCGGGGGCGAGGAGGACGGGCGGGGGCGGGGCGGCGCTGCGGGGCATGCGGGTCCTCCGGGCGGACGGCCTTCAGGTTCCGCTGCCCAAAGTGGGGCATACCGGACATTTCCGCGACCGGAGGGCCGCGGGGTCCGCACGGTTTCCCGGTGGGCTGCCAGGCCGATAGCCTCGGCGGCGTTCGAGCGGAGTTCGAGCGCGACCTCATCCGCGCGCTCCCGAGGTGGAGGAGTCCCGGTGGGTCCTCAGGAGCGGCTGGCCGTCATACAGCGCTGTGTGGTCCGCGAGATGGCGCGGCTGGGCCAGGTGTTCCGCCCGGACGGCGAGGTGGTCCGCGGCCCCGGCACCACGGCGGTGGCGGTCCGCGAGCACCCCGGGGACGACGGCGCCGGGCACGTGGACCTCGGCTTCGTGCTGCACCTGGGCCGGGCGGACGCCCCGGTGGTGTGGGACTGCGCGGCCGGCCTCGGCAAGACCGAGGAGGAGAAGCTCGCCAACGCGGTGAAGATGTGGGCGACCACCACCGCCCCGGTGCTGGTCGAGTTCGCGGAGGGCCGCGGGGTGCACGCCGACCGCCCGGCCCTGCCCGAACTCCCGGGCTGGCGAGCGGTGCAGGGGCCGGCCGCGGTGTTCGGCTTCGGCAACGAGCACCTGGCGGGCTGGCTGGCCGAGCACCGGGTGCTGCCGGCGCTCGCGCCCGCGCTGCGCGCGGAGTTGACCGGGACCGGGCCGGTGGGCGTCAAGCTCTTCCTGGGCGGCAAGGCGGGGGACGACGTCGCCGAGGTCCGGGTGGGCGGCGAGGTGTCGGAGGCGGCCTCGGCGGCGCTGCGCGCGCTGGACTGGCCGCGGGGTGAACGGCTGTGCTGGGCCCGGCTGTTCGTCCTGCTGACGGCCGAGCCGGCGGCGTCGGGGCAGCACACGTCGGCGGGTGCCGTGGCACCCGCACCGATGCGTGTCCCGGCCCCGGCGGCCGCGCGCCCCCGGGGACTGTTCGCTCGCTGGCGGGAAGCCAGACGGGCCGGCCGGTAGCCCCGCGGCGGGGGTGCGGACGGCCCGGCCGGATCAGCCTCCGGTGATGCCGGAGATGCTGTGCGCGAGGTTGGCCAGCAGGGAGTTGATGGAGGTCGCGACCGTGGTCTCGTGCAGCATGAAGCCGAACAGGGCGGCGACGATCGCGTGCGGGATCTTCATCTGCTTGTTGCGGATGAAGATGATGCACAGGATCGCGAACAGGACCAGTGCGGAGACGGAGAGTGCCACCCGGACTCACTTCCTCGTTTTCATAGCGTGGTGCCGCCGCCCGGCGGCACCTGCGAAAGCCGGACCCCGGCCTGTCCGACGGTCCCGAGGCGGAATCGCGGACCGTCCGGCACACCGCCGGTGAGGGAGCCCGCGGTCGACCGCTGTCTGTCGTGCCGCACGTGACGCCCCCTATCCCCCGAATCCTGAACAGTCCCGCCCGGACTCAGTGTGGTCGACCGTGCCGATTGCGTAAAGGTCTGAAAGTCAGCCCAACGCCGATATCCTGCGATGCGAGACGAGTTTCCGCCGACCGGGACGATAGCGGAGCCGTCCTGACGAATCGTCGGCGGGGCCGTGCTGAGCGGCCGGGAAACCGTCGGGGGCGGGTAACGGAAGCCAGTGGTCCGGTCAGTCGACGGGGCGTCCGATTTGGCTGAAGATCAGCTGCCAGGCTTGACAGCCGCGGCTGCCTCCGGCATGTGCCCCGGCGACGGGGGCCGGGCGGGTGCCGGCGGGCGTCAGTCGCGCCAGAGCAGCAGCACGGCGCGGTCGTCGTTGATGTCCCGGGCGACCGTCTCGATCAGCGCGCCCGCGGCGCCCGCGCCCGTGCCGGGTCCGCCGCCGGGCACCAGCCGGTCCGCCTCCCCCATCAGCCGGTCCATGCCCTCCCCGAGGTCCCGGCCCGGCGCCTCGACCATGCCGTCGGTGCACAGCATCAGCACGTCGCCCCGGTTCAGCCGGCCGCGCACGCCCTCGAACTTGGCGCCGTCGTAGATCCCCAGCAGCGGGCCCTCGGCCTGCTTGACCTCCCAGCGCCCCTCCCCCGCCAGCCGCTGCATGCCCGGCAGGTGCCCGGCCGAGAGCAGCTCGTACTCACCGGTGTCCAGGTCCAGCACCAGGTGGACGGCGGTGGCGAAGCCCTCCTCCCAGGACTGGCGCAGCAGGTAGCCGTTGGCGGCGGGCAGGAAGTCGTGCGCGGGCAGCGAGCCGACCAGGCCGCCGAAGGCGCCGGAGAGCAGCAGGGCGCGGGAGCCGGCGTCCATGCCCTTGCCGGAGACGTCCGCGAGGACCACCTCCAGCAGCCGCTGGCCGGGGCCGGTGCGCGCGGCGACCACGAAGTCGCCCGAGAAGGACTGGCCGCCGGCCGGGCGCAGCGCCATGTCCGCGTGCCAGCCGTCCGGCAGCTCGGGCACCCGGCTCTGCACCCGCAGCCGCTCGCGCAGGTCGAACAGCATGGTGGAGCCGCCCCACCAGGGCACGCCGACCCGGGCCCGGAACTGGGCGAGCAGCAGGCCGCCCACGCCGGCGGCGCCGACCACCAGGGCCGCGCCCGGGGTCACCCCGTAGAGGTACGCCTCGGGGTTGTTGCTGGCGACCCGCTGGCCGGTGTGGATCACGGACTCGGAGGAGAGGCCGAGGGCGGCCAGCGCGTAGAGCACCACCAGGCTGCCGGGGCGCAGCAGCAGGGCGCCGGCCAGGATCGGCAGGACCAGGGAGGTGGGCGGGGCCCAGCCGGGGATCCAGATGTTGAGCATGATCAGCAGCGGGACGAGCAGGGCGAGCGCGCAGAGCACCGGCCAGTCGGCGGCGCCGCCGCGGAAGTAGTCCACCCCGGCCGTGCGCAGCCTTCGGCGGACCCGGCGGAGCCTCTTGCGCAACCGGGCCGTCACGGACTCGGACGCCGGGGCGGCGCCGGGCCTCGTCGCAGTCGTCTGGGGCGGTGTGCCCGGCGCTCTGCCAGCCATGGGGTCCGACCCTATCCACGGGCACCGCCCGGCGTCGACGGGACGGGGGCGGGCGGTGGTGCCGGAGCGCGGGGCGTCCACCGGGTTTCGGCCGATCGGAACGGTTGCGGGCGTGCCGTCAGGAGGCCTGCGCGGGTTGGGCGTACGAACCGTGCGGGCGGCGCGTGCGCCCCGCGCGCGGAGGTTCCGGCGCGCGGGGGCCTGTGGCCGATCCCACAGGCGGCGCGGGGCCGTTCCGGGCGCGTCACGCGCTTCCGGGGGCCCGGAGACGGCGGCGGCCGGTCGCACGGGAGCC
>NZ_JBHVEU010000630.1:0-3912 GCF_042802075.1 Kitasatospora sp. NPDC057518 | reverse complement strand
CCGGGGAACCGTCGTTCCCCGGGGGCCGTACGGGCAGCGGTGTCAGTGCCCGCGCGCGATCCACTCCGGCAGGGCCGGGGCCTCGGCGCCGATGGTGGTCGGGTCGCCGTGGCCGGTGCGCACCACGGTCTCGGCCGGGAGCGTCAGCAGCCGCTCGCGGATCGAGTCGACGATCGTCGGGAAGTGCGAGAACGACCGGCCGGTGGCACCGGGGCCGCCCTGGAACAGGGTGTCGCCGGTGAAGACGGTGCCCAGCGCGGGCGCGTACAGGCAGACCGCGCCCGGCGCGTGACCCGGGGTGTGCAGCACCGTCAGCTCGGTGCCCGCCACCTCGATCCGCTGGCCGTCGGCCAGTTCGCCGTCCGGCAGCCGCTCGGGGTGGGTGAGCTTCCACAGCGGCAGGTCGTCCGGGTGCAGCAGGATCGGCGCACCGGTGCGGTCGGCGAGGGCCGGGGCCGCGTCGATGTGGTCGTTGTGCGCGTGGGTGGAGACGATCGCCAGCAGCCGGCGCCCGCCGAGCGCGGCCTCGATGGCCTCGGCGTCGTGCGCGGCGTCGATCACCACCGCCTCCTCGTCGTTCCCGACGATCCAGACGTTGTTCTCCACCTCCCAGCTGCCGCCGTCGAGTTCGAAGGTCCCGGCGGTCACCAGCCGGTCGATCCGCGCGGTCACAGGATCACCACCGAACGGAGGACGTCGCCCTGGTGCATGCGCTCGAAGGCCTGCTCCACGGCGTCCAGCCCGATGGTCTCGGTGACGAAGGCGCCGAGGTCCAGGCGGCCCTGGAGGTAGAGGTCGACGAGCATCGGGAAGTCCCGCGAGGGCAGGCAGTCGCCGTACCAGGAGGACTTCAGCGCGCCGCCGCGGCCGAAGACGTCGAGCAGCGGCAGCTCCAGCGTCATCTCCGGGGTCGGCACACCGACCAGGACGACGGTGCCGGCCAGGTCGCGGGCGTAGAAGGCCTGCTTGTACGTCTCCGGGCGGCCGACCGCCTCGACCACCACGTCCGCGCCGTTGCCGCCGGTCAGCTCGCGGATCGCCTCGACCGCGTCGGTGGTGCGGGAGTTGACGGTGTGGGTGGCGCCCAGCTTGCGGGCGGTCTCCAGCTTGCGGTCGTCGATGTCGACGGCGATGATCTTCGCCGCGCCCGCCAGCCGGGAGCCCATCACGGCCGCGCCGCCGACGCCGCCGCAGCCGATGACCGCGACCGAGTCGCCCCGGCCGACGTTGCCGGTGTTGATCGCGGCGCCGAGGCCCGCCATCACGCCGCAGCCCAGCAGGCCCGCGACAGCCGGCTCGGCCGCCGGGTCCACCTTGGTGCACTGGCCGGCCGCGACCAGGGTCTTCTCGGCGAACGCGCCGATGCCCAGCGCCGGGGACAGCTCGGTGCCGTCCAGCAGCGTCATCCGCTGCTTGGCGTTGTGGGTGTTGAAGCAGTACTGCGGGCGGCCCCGCTTGCACGCGCGACACTGGCCGCACACCGCGCGCCAGTTGAGGACCACGAAGTCACCGGGCTCGACCTCGGTGACGCCCTCGCCGACCGACTCCACGATGCCCGCGGCCTCGTGGCCGAGCAGGAACGGGAACTCGTCGTTGATGCCGCCCTCCCGGTAGTGGAGGTCGGTGTGGCAGACGCCGCACGCCTGGATCCGGACCACCGCCTCACCCGGGCCAGGGTCCGGCACCACGATCGTGGCCACCTCCACGGGCGCGCCCTTGGCGCGCGCGATGACTGCCTTGACCTGCTGGGGCATCCGATTCCACCTCCGTCTGCCGGTGCGGCTCTGCACCGGTCTGACCTGCGACAAACGACTGCAAGACGAACTGCCCACGAAGCGTATCGCCCACCCGGCCGCCCACCGGCGGAGCGCCCGGGGCGATCCTCCGCGGCACGGTGTGCTAGGGCCGGTCCGCTCACGTGGAGGCGGCTCACGACCTCTCCGGTGGCACGTGCCGGCCGGGTATCCGCCGGGGGCCCGGCGACAGTCCGGCGCGGCCGTGGCGGTGGGGGCGCACAGGTGGCACTGAGCGCCCGTCCGTGCGCCTCGAAGTGCCCGGAAAGCACCGGCGTTGGCTGGAAGTGCCGCAGACGGGCGCCCCGCCAGCCACGTACGGTCGTAGCTGAGACGGTCCAAGCGACCACGCTCAGCACACCCGCCCCACCCGTCGGCGCGTGACCCTGCGCCGGCCGCGCCGGATGCGCACCGACCGTGCGCCCCCGCACATTTCGCGCCAGACCCCCGCAATTCCCCCCCGTAGGAGCCCGACCGAACCCCGGCCCGTGTCGAGCCGCCAGCCGGCCGCATCACCCGTCCCCCGCACCATCCCCGGATTCACCCCCCGTCGGGTCGCGCCCCGCGGCCCACCGTCCTGGAGTCTGGAGTACGGATGTCCACCGAGAACAGTGCGACCAGCGCCGGCACCGCCCCGCTCCCCCCGCTGCACTGCATGCGCCGGCTCGAACCCGGCCCGCCCCGCCTCGCCGCGCTGCCCACCGGCACGCCGGTCTGGCTGGTCAGCCGGCACGCCGACGTGCGCCAGGTGCTGACCGACCCGCGGCTGGGCCGCGCCCCGCTCTACGCGCCGGACGCCCCGCCGGTCACGGTCACGCCCAACATCCTGGACGATCCCCAGAGCATGCTGAACATCGACGGCACCGAGCACCAGCGGCTGCGCCGCACCGTGCAGCGGGCCTTCACCCCGCGCGCGATCGAGCGCTGGCGGCCGTGGGTGGCCTCGGCCGTCGAGTCGCTGATCGACGAGCTGATCGACCACGGCTCCCCCGCCGACATCATCGCGGGCTACTCCCGCCCGCTGCCGGTCGCGGTGATCAGCCGGCTGATGAACCTGGACAACCTGGACAGCAAGCGGCTCGCGCACTGGAGCGACCACGCGCTCTCCGCCACCGCCTACAGCGCCGAGGCGATCGCCACCGCGATGACCGAGTTCGCCGCCTTCGGCTCCGAGGTGATCGCCCAGCGCCGGGCCGCCCCCGGCGAGGACCTGGTCAGCGGCCTGCTCGCGGCCGCCGCCGAGGACGGCTCGATCACCGAGGGCCAGCTGGTCGCGCTGGTCATCGGCCTGGTCGTGGCCGGCCACGAGACCACCATGACCAGCCTCGGCAACGCCCTGGTCTACCTGCTCCAGGACGACCGCGAGGCCTGGCAGCGGCTCGCCTCCGACGAGGCCAGCGCCGTCGCCGCGACCGAGCAGCTGCTGCGCGCCGTCCCGCTCGGCGACCCCCAGGAGCACCTGCCCGGGCTGATGCGCCGCACCGTCGAGGACGTCGAGATCGGCGGCGTGGTCATCCCGGCCGGCAGCGTGGTCGCCGCCGACGCGGCCGCCGCCAACCACGACCCGGAGATCTTCACCGGGGACCTGCGCACCGAGCTGTTCTCCCCGCTGGCCGCTCCCACCCTCACCTTCGGCGCCGGCCCGCACCACTGCCTGGGCGCCTGGCTGGCCCGGATGGAGCTGGAACTCGCCCTGCACCGGCTGGCCCGCCGGCTGCCCGCGCTGCGGCTGGCCGACCCGGTCGAGCGGATCGACTGGCGGCGCGGCCTGCTCACCCGCAGCCCGAACTCCCTGCGGGTGGTCTGGTGACGGGCCGCGCGGACACCGATCCGGTGCTCGTCCGGGTCGACCGGGACCGCTGCATCGGCTCCGGGATGTGCGCCCTCAGCGCCCCCGACTCGCTGGCCCTCGGCGCCGACGGACTGGCCGCGCCGCTGGCCGGGTACGCGGACGGCGGCGCGGAGTTGACGGACGGGCTGAGCGAGGCCGTGGACTACTGCCCGGTCGAGGCGCTCAGCCTCCACTCGGCGCGCGGCGGCTACCGGATCGCCCCGGCGGAGTGACCCGGCGCCGGTGGCGCCCGACCGCGGTCGTTCGCGGCGGGCGCCGCCGGCGCGC
>NZ_JBHVEU010000629.1:0-3914 GCF_042802075.1 Kitasatospora sp. NPDC057518 | reverse complement strand
ATCACCCACAGTATCGGGAGGGGGCCGAGGGGGCCGAGGCGGATGGTGCCGAGAGGGATGGTGCCGTTGCCGATGTGCCTAGACGAAGTTCTTGTCGATCAGCATCTGCAGCACGTTGACGTGGAAGTCCGGGAAGTCCATCGGCACGATGCCGAACCGGGCGCGCTGCTGGGTGCGGGCGTTCAGGTACGGGTAGATGCTGCGGTCCATCAACGTCTGAGAGCTGGTCTTGGGCCAGTAACCACCGGCGTACGAGAGGAAGTTGACGAACATCTTCGAGTAGCCCGGGTTGAGGAAGGCCTTGTCGAACTGGGCGACGATGCGCTGGCCCTTGGTCCCCAGGGGGTCGGTGCCGCCGGTCTGCCAGAGGTCCTGGGTGTCGAAGTAGCCGTTCTCGCCGCTGGACCAGTCGATCAGGCCCCACGGGTTGGTGAAGTCGGCGATCAGGACGACCTTCCCCCGGGCGGTGGCGAGGGTCGGCCAGCCGTAGAAGTGGAACAGGCCGCGGTAGCCGAGCCCGTCGAGGTAGTGGTTGATCCGCCGCATGAACTCGGTGTCGTCGAGCGCCTGGCCGCCGGCGCGCTCGTTGCGCAGGCGCATCAGGACGGTCTCGCCGGGGTGCGAGCGGAGGAAGGAACGGCACTGGTCGAGCACGTCCTGGAGCCGGATGTGCTGGTAGTTGTCCGAGTGGTAGATCCCGAGTTCGTCGGGCGCGCCCTGGAGGCCGTTGCAGCGGATGTCGAGGAAGCGGACGCCCTCGGTCAACTGCTGGGGGAGGCCCCAGTTCTGGGTGTGCGACCACTCGGTGCCGTAGGCGGGGTTCTCGCAGCAGGAGTCGTGGGTGCCGGGGATGGTGAGGTCCAGGAGGGAGGTGCTGCCGTTCAGGCGGCTCATCCAGCTGTCGGTCGGCAGCCCGCGCGGGGTGGTCGAGGCGGCGGCGGAAGGGGAGGCCGAGGCGCTGCCTGGGAGGGCGAGGCCTCCGAGGGCGGCGGCGCCGAATCCCGCGCCCCAGCTGAGGAGTTCACGACGTGCGATGCCCATGGTGCGGCTCCTTGGGTCCAGTCGGTCCGGGGTCGATCCGGGGTCGGTCCGGTCGGTCGTACGAGTTGTGCGAGTCGTGCGAGTGGTGCGCTTGTCATCTTGGAGCACGCGGCCACTGCTTTGGCAGGTTCACGACGCCGGCAATCCGGGGCCGGACGGCCCCGGCGGGGTGAAGATCGAAATGCGCGGACGGCCGCCGCCCGCCACGGTGGGACCGTGGCTGCGATCGTCGTCCTCTTCGAACTGGCCCCGGACCAGGCCCTCGGCCCCGAGGGCGTCGGGCCGGGCGTGGTCGCGGTGCACGCCGCCGGCCAGGACCCGGACGTCCCGGAGGACCCGCAGGCGCGCACCCTCTGCGGGCTGGACACCGCGCCGATGGAGCACGCCCACTACCGCCCCGCCCGGCCGGGCGAGCCGTGGTACCCGCCCGAGCTGGAGCAGCAGCGGTGCCGGCTCTGCGAGGCGGCGCTGCACCGGCTTTGAGGGCCCTGAGGATCAGGAGAACGTTCGAGCGGCCGGTCAGCGGGGCCGGTGGGCGATCGCGGCGAACATCGTCACCGACAGGTGGAACGCCCCGTGCCCGGCGGCCGCGTCGAGGTCGGCGTAGAGCCGGTCGCGCTGCTCCTCGGTGAGCAGGCCCCGGCCGACGGCCGCCGCGCCGAGACCGCGGAGGATCGGTCCGCCGACCGTGTGGGGGTCGTGCAGGAGGACGTCGGCGCCGAGGGTGTCGACGGTCAGCCCGGCCTCGACCAGCCAGCCCGTGAGGCTGCGCCCGGCCTCCGGGTGGGCGGCGGCGCCCTGGACGACGGCGGCCAGCGCGGGACGGACCTCCGGGGCCACCGGGTGCAGCAGGAAGGTCGACCAGTCGGTGTCCAGCAGCGCGACCCGGCCGCCCGGGCGCAGCACCCGGGCCATCTCGGCGACGGCCTTCGCCGGGTCGGTGAGGTGCTGGAGGACGCGCTCGCACCAGACCGCGTCCAGTTCGCCGTCGGGCAACGGCAGCGCCTGCGCGTCGCCGTCCAGGAAACGGGCCGGGCTGCCGGCCTCGGCGGCGCGCCGCTCGGCGACGGCCCGCAGGCCGGGGTGGGGTTCGACGCCGATCGCGCTTCCCGCGGTGCGGCCGGCCGCACCGCCCTCCGGGGCGACCGCCGCCGCGAGGACCCGGGTCTCCGAGCCGGTGCCGGCGCCGACGTCCAGCGCGCGCTCGCCGGGGCGTACGGCGAGCCGGGCGTGCGCCCACGCGCGCAGGCGCCGTACCCCGGGGTTGGCGGCCTGGGCGTCCAGCGCGGCGACCAAGCGGTCGGTTTTCGCCGGGTCGGCGTTGGCGCGGCGAAAGGCCGAGGTGGGGCGCGGGTCGGTCATGGGCGCCACCCTAAACGGACATGACGGTCCATCGGCGACATCCCGTCCGCGCTCCTCGCGGCACGGCTCGTCCGGGACGGCGGTCCGCCCCCTGCCGACCGGCAGGGGCCCCGGGGTGGCGGGTCCGGCCGGCTTTCCGCTCCTCGTGCCCGCCGCCGCGGGTCAGAGTTCCGGCAGTGCCTCGCCGGCGCGGGGTTCGCGGCGCTCGATGAGCCAGAACAGGTAGCCGCGCAGGTAGGCCTCCAGTCCGTCGTCGAGGTAGGCGGCGTACCGGCGCAGGGCGTCCGGCTCGTTCCGGCTGTCGTCGCCCAGTCGCAGCTCGCCGGCGATCCAGGTGCGGACCTCGTCCCGGCGGGCCCACCAGTCGCGCACCGCCTGCGGGGTCCAGTGCCGGTCGCCGTCCCAGGCGTAGCCGCCCAGGGGCTCGTCGTGGGCGATCTCGACCAGGGCGGCCACTTCGCGCGGGCTGGCGGGCTGGCGGTGGACGAACTCGTAGTGCTCGTCGTCGGAGAGCACGTGCTCGGGGAGGTAGTACGGGCCGTTCAGCCCGGTGTCGGTCTCGCCGGCGTAGAACGGGCCGGGCACGTTCAGCCGGCCGCGCTGCTCCCAGCGGCCGCAGCCCACCGAGTCGGTCATCTCCCGGGCGGCCGGCAGCGGGTCCCAGTAGGCGAGTTCCTGCCACGGCCCCTCCGCCGGGTGGAGGAGCAGCCGCCCGCGCATCCGTACGGCCGCCTGCCGCAGCTCCGCCTCGTGCGAGAGCCCCCGCCCCCGGTCCAGTGACCGGATCCAGCGGCCGATCATCCCGCCCGCCCGAGTCTTTCTCATGCGGCCCAGCCTAGGACCCGCCTTCGAGCGCTCGTCGTTCGCCTGGAGGGCGGGGGGAGGGCGAGGGGAGGGCGAGGGGAGGGCGGGGGGAGGGCGGGGGAGTGTCGGCCCGCGGACGGGGCGTTCGCCGGGGCGGGCCCCCGGGGCCCTCGGAACCGCTCAGGCGAAGCCGGCCTCGGTGAAGCGGCAGCCGCCGCGCTCGGCGCCGGACAGGACCGGGGTCGAGGTGAGCCGCGGGGTCTCGCGGACGTACTGGCGGAAGCCGGAGGCGCGGAACTTCAGGTCGAAGGAGTGGCCCTCGATGTGCCAGTGCGGCGAGTCCTGCTTGTCGTCGTCCGGTGCCAGCCGGTGCAGGTCGGCGATCTCCAGCTCCGGGGCCATGCCCTCGAAGCCGAAGTCGCCCTGGAGGTCCCAGACCTCTTCGAAGGCGAGGGTCGCGGGGGCGACCCAGAAGGAGAAGTTCCGCGCGGGCCGGACGGGGTGGACCCACTGGACGATGTAGTCGAGGTCGAGGAGGAGGCGCGGCAGGAAGTCGTCGGTCTGCTGCACGTACAGGCCGTGGACGGTGGCGTCGTGCCAGCCCATTTCCTCGAAGTCGGCGTCGCTCCAGACGCTTTTCGAGAGGCCTGATTCCTGGTGACCGCCGCTGTTCATGGTCGTCATCCAATCAGGCCCGGTGCGCGGGC